>CAXMPS010000022.1:0-1022 GCA_964194995.1 uncultured Gammaproteobacteria bacterium
CGCTGGCGGAAAGAGGCTACGGCGTGCTGCTCGTCGACTACCGCGGGTATGGGGCAAATCCGGGGAGGCCCACAGAGGATGGCCTCCTCGCCGACGGGAGAGCCGCCGTCGCTTACCTCGAGACTCGCCCCGACGTTGATACTGGCCGGCTGGTCTATTTTGGCGAGTCGCTTGGTGCGGCGGTGGCAATCGGGGTGGCGGAGCAGCGACCGCCGGCGGCTCTTGTGCTGCGCTCGCCGTTTACCTCGCTTCCCGACATGGGATCGGTCCACTACCCGTTCCTGCCCACCTTTGTCTTGCTGTGGGACCGCTACCCAAACTTGGAGAGGATCCGCGGGATCGAGGTCCCGGTCCTTGTCGTGGCAAGCTCAGCCGACAGCATCGTGCCCGTTGCCCAGAGTCAGCGGTTGTACGAGGCGGCCTCCCACCCAAAGGAATTTGTGATGATCCAAGGCGCGGATCACAACGACTTCGAGTTAACGGCGGGTAACCAGCTAGTGGCCGAGGTTGCTGCCTTCCTCGACAATGTGATTCTTCCCGGCTCCAGTTGAACGGCCGCGCAGCACAGGATGCCCAACAACTCGATTGCGCACTCAGGATCGAAGCAAGTAATCACCCAACTCGACATCGTGGCGGGGCCAGGGACAGGTCGTAAACCCCGTCGTGTTCATGGATCCGTCTTCGCCCTATCAAAAGGTTGGGGGTTTCATCGGCACCACAACACTCGGTGAAGGAAACACCCAATCGACCAGACCACCCAATCTGGGCGATATCGCTCCGATCGGAGAGTGCGCTAGAACGGCACCTCTAGGGCGGGCCATCAAGGAACATTCGTACACGCTCGCCCATCGGACCGTGATGTGTCCCGAGGGTGACGCCGCCGCCCGCTCCTATTGCCGGTTCCCGGACGCCGCGACGTGAGTTGAGGAGGTTGCGTCTGTGTCCTTATGCGTGGTCTCCTCAGACGGTGGAAACCGATCATCCAGCCAACGGGCAGGGAGCGCATATTGAATCTCGTATGT
>CAXMPS010000023.1:0-1552 GCA_964194995.1 uncultured Gammaproteobacteria bacterium
TTCTTGTCTGTCATCGATCTGTAATCGATCTGTAACTCGTTTGAAACCCTAATCGACGACGGTCGCGCTCCGCCGAACGGGAGGAGAAACCCATGGCTGCCCCATTTCATGCGAACGGCTCAGACTCGAGCGGCGACGACACAGCAGCACCTGCTTGGTCTGCCGACTACGCGCCGCGGTTGGTGCCTGATGAGGACTTGGATCGCCGTATCAAGGACGGTTGGGAGGAGTGGGGCGAACTAGTCGACGGTCTGGTCAGCACTGCGGGCATGTTGCCCTCCCGTGAGCTGGTCGGTCGGGTGTTGAGCTTCTTCGACAACGTGTATTGAAGCGCCGAGGCGGCCCGCGTTGAGGCATTGCGACGCCAGTACCGAGCGGATGCGTCAGCCGGTTGATCGGGTCAGACCCCACCCGGATCTCAACGGGTTGCCGGTAAGTGCTTGACCAGTGTTGCTCCTTTCACTCGCTCAGGGCAAACGGGTGGCCTGCACCGAAGCGACGAAGAAGGTGACCCAACCGAGCCGGGTAATCAGCTCAACCGGTGTCTCACCGCCCGACCGGTGAGTGCCAACCCGGCCAACATCATCCCTCCCAGCCGGTTATGCGCTACCTGATTTGGCGTATGTGACATAGAGTCGGAGCGGAGATGGCGACAACTGACGCTCGGACATCAGTGGGAAGCGATCCGGGGACGGGTCCGGTCTATGACGGTTTCATCTCCTACTCCCATGCTGCAGATGATCTGCTGGCGCCGCGGTTGCAGGCGGGGTTGCAACGGTTTGCCAAGCCGTGGTGGAAACGCCGGGCGGTTCGGATCTTCCGTGATGATGCATCATTGTCGGCGAACCCGCACCTGTGGTCTTCGATCACCGAAGCAATGGACAGGTCCGGCTGGTTCGTCCTTCTCCTCTCCCCGGATGCCGGCCGAGTCGGAGTGGGTGAATCGGACTACCTTCTGCCTCGACTAAGAGATCCGCTCCTCGGGGTCCTGGCCGAGGAGCGATCGAAATGCCTCAGCTCGGCATCGACCTACGGGCAGCAGGAGACCGATCCTCAACGAGGCGCAATAGTTAGAAACTCGTACCAAATCGGTACCGACTATCTGCCTACGCCTACAAGCGTGCGAACCAGTGCAGGTGGCCTCGGCGTAACCCCTCAAGCGCGGGCATGACACGCCGATACAGGCTGCAGGAGGGTGTCCCTATGGCCGCGTCATCGATTACCGAGATCCTCGCTGAGATGATCTTGTCCGGCGAAGTGAGCCTCGACGACGATCTGGGCGAGCTTGTTGGCGTGCTCACTGCGGTCCGGACTGTGGCGATCAACGATCCGGAGGCTGACTACTCCCACCTCATCCGCATGGCGGCCGCTGAGCGAAGGCTGACCCCCCTCGACGAGTACGCCAGGGTCAGTGCTTCGAGCAACGGCCATCGACACCATCGCCTGCTCACACGGCTGACGATGGCAGGAGCCGCTCTGGGCCTGGTGGTAGCGATGTCGAGTGGTTTGGCGTATGCGGCCAATGGAGCGAAGCCGGGGGATCTGCTGTACG
>CAXMPS010000024.1:0-6825 GCA_964194995.1 uncultured Gammaproteobacteria bacterium
AGCAAGTACATCGTGCGCCGACGCACAAAGAAGGGCAGACGCTGATGAGCAGGTTCTCTCCAGATCAACTCGGAGCGCGTCGACGCACGAAGAAGGGACGGCGCTAATGGCGAGAAGCCTCAAAAAGGGCCCCTTCGTCGACGAGCACCTCGCCAAAAAGGTCGATGCGCTCAATCGCGAAGGCAGCAAGCGCGTGATCAGGACCTGGTCACGTCGCTCCACCATCATCCCTGAGATGATCGGACACACGATTGCTGTCCACGACGGGCGCAAGCACGTTCCGGTCTACATCTCCGAGTCGATGGTCGGTCACAAACTTGGTGAGTTCGCACCAACCCGCACATTCCGCGGGCATGCGGGCACCGCAGCGAGGACCAGATGAGAGTCAAAGCCCAGGCTCGGTTCGTTCGTCAGTCGCCATACAAGGTGCGACGGGTTCTCGATCTCGTCCGGGGTCTACCCGTTCATGAGGCCGAGGATGTTCTCCGTCTTACCCAACGTGGCGCAACCGAACCGATCAACAAAGTCTTGAAGTCGGCTGTCGCCAACGCTGAGCACAACCACGCGCTGGAGGCCGAGGAGCTCCATGTTGCCGAGGCCTACGCCGACGAGGGCCCGACCCTCAAGCGGTTCCGGCCCCGTGCCCGTGGGCGCGCCGCCCGGATCAACAAGCGCACCAGCCACATCACGATCGTGGTGTCGGATCAAGAAGAGGAGGTGAACTGATGGGCCAGAAAGTTCACCCCTATTCCTTCAGGTTGGGCGTTTCAACCGACTGGAAATCGAAGTGGTTCTCCACAAAGGACTACGCCAAGCTCGTTCTCGAGGACAGCAATATTCGTGACTACCTGCGCGCCGAGCTGACACGTGGCGCAGTGTCGCGTATCGACATCGAACGCACCCGCGATCGTCTTATCGTCGACATCCACACTGCCCGACCCGGAGTAGTCATTGGCCGTAAAGGCTCGGAAGCCGAACGGCTTCGCGGAGCGCTCGAAAAGATGACCGAGCGCCGGGTCAAGTTGAACATCAACGAGGTCAAGGATCCCGATGTCGATGCCGCCCTTCTTGCCAGAGGCATCGCCGACCAACTCGAGAATCGGATTGCGTTCCGTCGTGCCATGAAGCGCGCCGTTGCCTCAGCCCTCAAAGCAGGCGCCGAAGGCGTTCGCGTTGAGTGCAAGGGGCGTCTCGGCGGTGCCGACATGGGCCGGCGCGAGTGGTATCGAGAAGGCCGGGTCCCGCTTCACACGCTGCGCGCAGACATCGACTACGGAACTGCGACAGCTCACACAACTGTCGGCACGATCGGCGTGAAGGTCTGGGTCTATCGAGGGGAGGTCGTCGGCAGCGGCGCCGTTTCCGGAGCCAGAATCGCTGCAGAGGCCGATCTTGCAACCGGTGGCCCTGCCCGCCGAACCCAGAAAAGCATCAAGTCCCGGGCCGAAGAAGCTGCAGGAGCCGATACGAAGCCACGTCTCATCGAGGCCGGCGGCGGCAAGCGTCTCATCGAGGCCGGTGGTGGTGGTCGCAAGATCATCGAGGCCGGCGGCGGTCGTCGCCCGACGGCAGCCGAAGCTCAGGTCGAATACGAGAGCGCCCGTGACGACGTCACGGTTACAGATGCGCCCCCCTCGGCCGACGAGGCGTCGGCCAAGGGTGAAGAGGAGTAACTAGCGATGTTGATGCCAAAGCGAACAAAGCATCGCAAGCAACACCGCGGGCGCAGGCGAGGAGTCGCCAAGGGTGGAACCACCGTCAACTTCGGCGAGTTCGGATTGCAGGCCCTCGAAGCGGATTGGATCACAGCCCGTCAGATCGAATCAGCCCGTGTTGCTATCACTCGTGCGGTCAAGCGCGGTGGCAAGGTCTGGATCACAATATTTCCGGACAAGCCCGTGACCCAGAAGCCCGCCGAGACCCGGATGGGGTCCGGGAAGGGAAACCCGGAGTTCTGGGTTGCCGTCGTCAAGCCGGGCCGGGTCATGTTTGAGCTGGCAGGCGTACCCGAGGACGTCGCCAGAGAGGCGATGCGCAAGGCCGGCCACAAACTCCCGATCAAGACGCGATTCGTAAGCCGGGAGGACGTATGACCTATGCCGAGATCCGCGAGATGACAACTGAAGAGTTGTTGGAGAATCTGGACGAGGCGAGGGAGGAGAAATTCAACCTCCGCTTCCAACTGGCGACCAACCAGCTCGACAACACCGCCCGAATCAAGGCGGTCAAGAAAGACATTGCCCGCATCCACACCGAGATGCGTGCGCGAGAAATGAACCCGGACGAAGAGACCGCGGCCGCCACCGATCAAGGCGACGTGCCGGCTGACGCCGGGATTGAGGAGAGTGCCTGATGGCTGAGAACGAAACCAGAAGTCGGCGCAAGGTGCGTGTCGGTGTCGTGATCTCGGACCGCCGTGACAAGACTGTGACTGTTGAGGTGCCTACCTCTTCGGCGCACCGTCGCTACGACAAGGTTGTCCGTCGCAGTACCAAATTCCATGCCCACGACGAGACCAACGACGCCAAGCATGGCGACACCGTGCGAATCATGGAGACCCGCCCGCTCTCAAAGCAGAAGAGGTGGCGTGTCGTGGAGATAGTCGAGCGCGCCAGATGATCCAGCAAGAGTCCCGTATCAAGGTGGCAGACAACACCGGTGCCCGCGAGTTGCTCT
The DNA here is from genome assembly GCA_964194995.1 of uncultured Gammaproteobacteria bacterium. GTDB lineage: Bacteria > Actinomycetota > Acidimicrobiia > Spongiisociales > ZC4RG35 > JACZUI01. Next base: position 2,677 of record CAXMPS010000024.1, read on the forward strand.
GCATCCGCGTGCTCGGTGGCTCGTCGCGCCGCTACGCGGGCGTCGGCGATGTGATTGTCGGGACCATCAAAGATGCGAACCCCGGCGGATCGGTCAAGAAGGGCGAAGTCGTCAGAGCCGTCGTGGTCCGCACCAAGAAGGAGTCGCGGCGTCAGGACGGCAGCTACATCCGCTTCGATGACAACGCCTGCGTGATCATCGACCAGAACCTGCAGCCTCGTGGCACCCGCATCTTTGGCCCCGTGGCCCGTGAGTTGCGCGACCGCAGATTCATGCGAATCGTCTCACTGGCCCCGGAGGTGCTCTGATGGCTCGCTGCGCTCGCCATCCGATTTCCGCCTTCCGCCTTCCGGTTTCCGCTGTCTGGCTTCCTCGTTCGGAGGACGGATTGCGGATCGCGGACTACGGAATCCGAAAGGATTCAGAATGAAACTCAAGTACGGAGACAAGGTGATGGTCATTTCCGGCAAGGATGCCGGCAAGGAGTCAAAGATCACCAGGGTTCTCCCCGACAAGGGAAAGATCCAGGTCGAAGGGGTAAATACCGCCAAGCGGCACACCAAGCCGACCGGTCAGACCATGCAGGGGGGAATCATCGACAAGGACATGGCTATCGACGTCTCGAATGTGTTGATCGTGTGCGAAAAGTGTGGCCCGACCCGAATCGCCGCTCGATTCGACGATGACGGTGTCAAACACCGCATATGCGTGAAGTGCGAGGGTGACCTATGAGCGCTCCACGCTTGAAGACGCTTCATGCCGAGACCCTTGCCCCCAAACTTCAGGAGGAGTTGGGTCTCAGCAACGTGATGCAGATCCCGACGCTGGACAAGATCGTCGTCAATATGGGTCTCGGTGAGGCCATCGCCGACAAGAAAGCTGTCGAGCAAGCCACCGAGGAGTTGAGCCTGATAACCGGGCAGCGGCCACGGGTCAACAAGGCTCGCAAGTCGATTGCCAACTTCAAGCTTCGTGAGGGAGTGCCGATCGGGGTCTCTGCAACTTTGCGGGGCGCTCGCATGTGGGAGTTTTTCGATCGACTCCTCGCTGTGGCCATTCCCCGGGTCCGTGACTTTCGCGGTCTCAACCCGAAGGCTTTCGACGGCCACGGCAACTACAGCGTTGGTGCCTCGGAGCAGTTGATCTTTCCGGAGATCGATTTTGACTCCGTCACCACCACTCGTGGAATGAACATCACGATCGTTACAACAGCTTTGAACGATGAACAGGGCAAGGCGTTACTCGACGCCTTCGGCTTCCCGTTTCGTAAGACGCCGGCTGACGTCTCAGGAGGAAATTAATGGCTAAGAAATCTCTAATCGCGAAGCAAAAACGCGAGCCAAAGTTCAAGGTGCGCGGCTACAACCGCTGCCAGCGGTGTGGGCGGCCTCGTGCCTATCTGCGCGACTTCGGCATGTGCAGAATCTGTGTTCGTGAGCTGGCTTCGAAGGGCGAGTTGCCTGGCGTCAGAAAGGCCTCCTGGTGACCATTACCACGGATCCAATCGCAGACATGCTGACCCGCATCCGCAACGCGGTTGCAGTTGGCCACGAGCGTGTCTCGATGCCCTCCTCGAAGATGAAGGTGAGAATCGCCGAGATCCTCGAATCGGAAGGTTTCATCGACCGCTACGAGGTCAAGCAAGACGGCCATCACAGCGAGCTGGAGTTGGTCCTTCGCTACGGCGAACGGCGCCGTCCGGCCATCGAGGGAATCAAAAGAATCTCAAAGCCGGGTCACCGTATCTACAGGGGAGCGGCCGAGCTTCCCCGTGTCCAGGGTGGCATTGGTGTTGCCGTCGTTTCCACGAGCCGTGGGCTACTTCCCGATCGAGAGGCGCGTCGTCGCCGTCTCGGCGGGGAAGTGGTGTGCGAGGTGTGGTGAGATGAGTCGTATTGGTAAGGCCCCGATTGAGGTTCCCTCAGGTGTCGATGTCGCCATCGATGGTGCCAGCGTGACCGTGAAGGGCTCCAAGGGCGAGTTGTCCCGGGAATTCAGTGACCGGGTCGCCTTTGAGTTGGACAACGGACATGTGACTGTCACGAGACAGGACGACACACGTGAGTCCCGGGCATTGCACGGCCTGAGTCGCGCCCTTCTCGCCAACATGGTCATAGGTGTGTCCGAGGGATTCAGCAAGGAACTCGAGATCCAGGGTGTCGGCTACAGAGCTGCTCTGAAGGGCAAGGCCGTGGAGCTTCAGGTCGGGTTCAGCCATCTGGTGCTGGTTGAAGCACCGGATGGGGTCACATTCGAAGTGCCAGAGCCATCCAAGATCGTGGTTTCGGGCATCGACAAGGAACAGGTCGGACAACAGGCAGCCAACATCCGAAAGGTTCGTCCCCCCGAGCCCTACAAGGGCAAGGGCATTCGGTACGCCGGCGAGTACGTACGCCGCAAGGCCGGGAAGGCAGGAAAGGTATGAAGGGTTCTCGACAAGATGCTCGGGCCCGCCGCCACACCCGGGTGCGTAAGCGTGTTCGGGGCACGGGGCTGAAGCCCCGTCTCGTGGTATTTCGGAGCAATCGTTACATCTACGCACAGGTCATAGACGACCTCGAGGGCCACACCATCGCGGCCGCCTCTTCCCAGGAGGCGGACATGCGGGGGAATGCTCTCAACAAAGACACCGCGGCCCAGGTGGGCAGTCTTGTTGGCGATAGAGCCAAGAAAGTCGGCGTCGAAGGAGTTGTCTTCGATCGGGGCGGTTATAAGTTCCACGGCAAGGTCAAAGCTCTGGCCGACGCCGCCCGAGAAGCCGGATTGGAGTTCTGATGGCACGTCAACAGCGGTCACAAGGTCGCAACAAGGAACAGCAGAGCCCATACGACGAACGCGTCATCCAGATCAACCGTGTCGCCAAGGTCGTCAAGGGTGGTCGCCGCTTCAGTTTCACAGCCCTGGTTGTCGTCGGAGACGGCAAGGGCAAGGTCGGTGTCGGCTACGGGAAGGCAAAGGAAGTCCCCGCCGCTATTCAGAAGGGCATGGAGACCGCTCGTCGCTCAATGGTCGACATACCAATGGCTGGACAGACAATCGTCCATGAGATCATCGGTGAGCATGGCGCTTCCAGGGTGCTCCTCAAGCCTGCCGCTCCCGGTACTGGTGTCATCGCCGGAGGTGCCGTGCGTCAGATCCTCGAGGCCGCAGGCATCAAGAATGCACTGGCCAAGTCACTTGGGTCCCCGACCCACCTCAACGTGGCGACTGCAACGATGAACGGCCTGACCGGACAGCGTCGTCCTGATGATGTTGCCAAACTGCGCGGCAAGAAGGCTGAGGACATAGTGCCTCCAGGTCTTCTCGATGCGTACCGCTCGACCGAGGCGCTACGCGCGCACTCCTCCGACTGAGGTTTGAGCCCATGGCCAAGACAAAGACAAAGACCGTGACAGTGACTCTGAGAAGGTCGACTATCGGCGAGAAGCCGAAGACCCGTGCGACTGTCGAGTCGCTCGGATTGCGCAAGATCAACTCGTCGCGCGAGCACATTGATTCCGAGTCCCTCCGCGGGATGCTGGCCAAGGTGGCCCATCTCGTTGAGGTGGACGAGAAATAGCAGGAGTAACGAATGTCCGACAAGAAAGAGCAGCTGAAACTGCATCACCTGTCGCCGGCGCGCGGATCCAAGAAGAAGAGGATCCGGGTCGGTCGTGGTGAGGGTGGCCGACGTGGCAAGACCGCTGGCAGGGGGACCAAGGGCCTGAAGGCTCGCAACTCTCTCCGTCCCGGTTTCGAGGGTGGTCAGACGCCTCTTGCGATGAGAATTCCCAAGCTGCCTGGCTTCAAGAACCCCAACAAGGAGGAATTCGCCATCGTGAACCTCGCGGCGCTCGAAGTCTTCGACGCGGGAGCCGAGGTGACGCCAGAGACGTTGCGCGAGCGGGGGATGATTCGTCACAAGGGTCGGGTCAAGGTTCTTGCTGAAGGTGATCTCGATAGGGCTCTCACCGTCAAGGCCCATGCGTTCAGCGCATCGGCCAAAGAAAAGATCGAGGAAGCCGGCGGAACCGTCGAGGTCCTCTAAAGCGTCTGATAGCCACTGATCCAGGACACAATCACAGCCAATGCTTTCCATTTACTGCAACATGTTCAAGGTTCCGGACCTCCGGGGGAAGATCTTCTTCACCCTGGCGATGTTCGGTGTCT
>CAXMPS010000025.1:0-5473 GCA_964194995.1 uncultured Gammaproteobacteria bacterium
ATGAGCTCGCCCGCGAGGGCACGGTGATAGAGCGTGAGGCGCGTCCGGTCGACGTATACGAGCTGGAGATCTTGTCTGTTGGCGCCGGGCCCTACCCGGAAGTCGAGTTTCGGGTCGTCTGTGGGAAGGGCACCTATGTGAGGTCGTTGGCCGACGACCTCGCTGCGGCATTAGGTGGGTCGGCTCACCTCACGTCGCTCCGACGAACCAGGATCGGATCGCTCAGCCTTTCGGAGCACGGCATCGTTGTCGATGAGCTCGAGACCTGGGAGCAGAAGCTGTTGACCCCGACTGAGGCACTCGCCGACCTCCCCGTAGTCATAGTTGGCCAGGAGACAGCGCGGGGTGTGAGACACGGCATGAGGTTCGTCGGTGGCGAGATCGTCGACGCGCCGGAGGACACGCCTCTTCGGGTTCTCGACGAATCAGGGGATCTGATCGCCGTTTACCGTCGTCATGGTGAACAGGCCCGACCAGAGGTGGTGATTCCCTCTTGAAGGTTGTTGACGGCTCGTGGATGGACTGGAGCCCGGTCGCGGAACCGGCGGCAATTACCGTTGGGGTCCTAGATGGCGTGCACCGCGGGCATCGAACGCTCCTGAAGCGACTGACAACAGATGGTCTAGTGCCCACCGTCGTGACGTTCGAGCCGCACCCCATCGAAGTGCTCTCTCCTGGCGTACCGCCGCGACTGCTGACAACGATCGATGAACGGATCGAGCTTCTCGGCTCTGTAGGTGTGTCCATCGTGGCGGTCCTTGACCTGGCCGAGATCAGGGATCTTGCTGCGGAGGAGTTTGTTCAGCAGGTTCTGGTTGGCAGGCTGGGTGCGAAGAGGATCGTTGCCGGTGTCGACTTTCAGTTTGGGAAGAACCGGGCTGGCAGCATCGCGATGTTGTCTTCTCAAGCCGATGAGCTCGGATTCGTGGTAGACGTGGTCGATCTGGTTGTTTCCAATGGCACAGTTTCTTCCTCCCGGATACGCGGGCTGATCGAGTCCCAACGAGTCGCGGAGGCCGCCGAGCTGTTGGGGACCAGGTATCGGGTGACCAGTAGGGTCGTGGATGGAGACAAGCGAGGCCGAGCCATTGGGTTCCCGACTGCGAATCTCGTCCCGCCGCCAAGAAAGGTGATACCCGGTGACGGCGTATACGCCGCCTACGCACGGGTGGGAGGCAAGATCCATCGAGCGGCGGTCAATGTCGGGGTGCGTCCGACATTTGGTGGAGGCAATCGCCTCATCGAGGCGTATCTGATCGACTTCGACGGGGATCTGTACGGGGAGCAGTTGACGTTGGAGTTCGTCGAAAATCTCCGAGATGAGCTTCGCTTCGAGTCGACCGACGAACTCGTTGGGCGGATAGGCGATGACATCGCGGAGACGAGAACCATTCTGGAATCGACGACGTCAAATATGAGTTGAACCTGTGGAGCTGTTAGTGTTCTGCCCAGTTCCCCTTTTTCAAACAGGTTTTACGCGCAATGAAGACAACCACCGAGATCGTCGCCGAGTACGGCACGCATGAGAGCGATACCGGCTCTCCCGAGGTACAGGTTGCAGCGCTCACGGAGCGCATCAACCACCTCACCGACCATCTTCGAGACCACAAGCACGACCATCACAGCCGTCGCGGACTGCTGATGATGGTTGGCAAGCGTCGTCGTCTCCTCGATTACCTGCGCCGTCAGGACGCCGATCGTTACCGAAGCCTCATCGCCAAGTTGGGACTTCGTCGATAACCAAGGTTTTCATGAGGTGCGGCTAGCCCGCTCCTCATGTTTAGGGGCATGACCCCAAAACAGCTCCGGGCCTTCCAAAGAGCCCGGGATCACCAAGACACACTAGAGCCCTGCCAGTTGTCAGTGGCGATGTCTCGGATCATGCGAGACACGGCCACTGCCAACGGGTTCGGCTCCCAATGCAAGGAGCACTAAGTGCCCGAAACCTCAGTAAGAGGCACCATCGGCGGCAAAGAGTTCGTCCTGAGTACCGGCAAGCTTGCCGGCCAGGCCAACGGAGCCGTCGTCGCCAAGTTGGGCGGTACCGAAATGTTGGTTACCGCCACCGCAAACACCAGGATGCGAGAGGGCATCGATTTCTTCCCTCTCACCGTCGACTTTGAAGAGCGGATGTACTCCGTGGGCAAGATCCCCGGCTCGTTCTTCCGCAGGGAGGGGCGCCCTTCGGAGCAGGCCACCCTCACCTGTCGGCTCATCGACCGCCCGCTTCGCCCATCGTTCCGTGATGGCTACAGCAACGAGACCCACATCGTGGTCACCTCGCTTGCCGTCGATCAGGAGAACCCGTTCGACGTCATTGCCCTCAACGGCGCGTCCGCAGCGCTTTCGGTATCCAACATCCCGTTCGAGGGCCCGCTCGGCGGTATCCGCGTCGGGCTGAAGAAGGGCGAATGGATTCCGTTCCCCACTGAAGAAGACCTCACCGAGTCGGTCTTCGAGCTGGTCGTCGCAGGTCGTCGCAATGACGACGGTGACATCGACATCACCATGGTCGAGGCCGGAGCCACTCCCAACGCCATGACTCTCATCGCCGACGGCGACCGCCCCTCTGACGAGGATGCCGTAGCTCAAGGCCTCGAGGAGTCGAAGGAGTACATCGGTCAGATGATCGATCTCCAGCTCGAGCTGGTTGCGACCGTAACGATCATGCCGGCCGAATGGCCCGCCGTCGTCGACTACAGCGACGAGATCTATGCCAAGGTCGATGCTGCTGCCACTCCCAAATTGGATGCTGTGCTCGCTATTGCCGGCAAGCACGAGCGTCAAGACGCAGAAGCAGAGCTCCGTGATGCTGTCATCGCCGAGTTGGGTCTTGCTGAGGACGACGCCGATGGCCTGGGACAGGCCAAGCGAGCGTTCAAGTCGGTCTTCAAGAAGGTCGCTCGTAACAGGGTGGTCGAAGACGGTGTTCGTCTTGATGGACGCGGTGCTACCGACATCCGGCCGCTGACCATCGAGGTTGGTGCCGTAGAGCGGACCCACGGGTCGGCTTTGTTTCAGCGTGGCGAGACTCAGGTCCTGAATATCACGACTCTGGGCATGCTCAAGATGGAGCAGATGCTGGACACTCTCGGACTCGAGGAGTCCAAGCGCTACATGCACCATTACAACTTCCCACCTTTCTCGACGGGTGAAGCCGGCTTCATGCGCGGTCCCAAGCGTCGTGAGATCGGTCATGGCGCACTTGCCGAGAAGGCCCTCCTTCCGGTCGTCCCGGACTCGGATGAGTTCCCCTACGCGCTCCGCCTGGTCTCGGAGGTTCTTGCCTCGAACGGTTCGTCGTCAATGGCATCAGTCTGCGCGTCGAGCCTCTCGATGATGGACGCCGGCGTGCCGATCTCCGATCCGGTTGCCGGTATAGCGATGGGTCTGATCCATCAAGACGGCAAGTACGTCACTCTCACCGACATTCTCGGTGCGGAGGACGCTCTTGGCGACATGGACTTCAAGGTTGCCGGCACGGCTGGCGTGATCACGGCTCTTCAGATGGATACCAAGATCCAGGGTCTTCCTTCTGAGGTGTTGAAGAACTCCCTGAGCCAGGCTCGTGAAGCCCGGCTGTTCATTCTCAACGCCATGGCTGATGTCATTTCCGAGCCACGCAGCGAGATGAACGAGTGGGCTCCGCGGATCGAGTCGATCGAGATCCCGAAGGACAAGATCGGCGAGATCATCGGACCCAAGGGTGCGGTTATCCGCGAACTCGAAGAGGTGACTGGCGCCAAGATCGAAATCGACGAGGCCGACGGTCACGGAATTGTCAGAATCGCTTCGGCCGACAGTACGGCCCTCGCGGCTGCCAAGGAGAGGGTGACGCAGATCGCCTTCCCGCCGGAAGCAGAGATCGGTGCCGAGTACGACGGCAAGGTCGTCAACATCACCAAGTTCGGCGCTTTCGTCAACATCCTCCCCGGGCGGGACGGCCTGCTTCATATCTCGCGTCTCGACGGGTCGAAGCGAGTGGAGCGTGTTGAGGACTACCTCGATGATGGTCAGGAGCTAAAGGTGAGAGTCCGCGAGATCGACCGCGGCAAGGTCAGTCTCGAACTGGTCGACGCTCTGGAGGGCGCAACCTTGCCCTCCGGCGAGGCGCCCAAGCGGGGCGGCGGCGATCGCGGACGTGATGATCGCGGACGTGATGATCGCGGGGGCCGAGGCGGTCGCGACCGCGGACGCAATGACCGCAATCGCAGTCGTGATGATCGCAACGAGGCCAAGAGCGGCAGTCCCAGTGGCGATGGAGGACAGCAGTCATCCGGAGGCGAGGGTCGTCGCAGCGCACCTAGCTTCGAAGAGAGCTTCGAGGAGACGCGTCAGAACTGACGCACCGTCTCAGACTTGATGAAGGAGGGACAGGCAAATGCCTGTCCCTCCTTTCGCGTCGCCATACAATCGACGCGAAGCAGCACGGGATAGACCGTTGACATTCGAGACTCAAGGAACGGTCATCATGCGGGGCGAGGGCGGCGCAACGGTTGCCGTCAGTGTCGTCGTAGATGGCCCGCGTATCCGCCTGGTGTCGGGCAACGAGTTGATTGGTGAGTGGGAGTCGGCCACGCTGGGCATCAGCGCACTCAGCGATGGTTTCGCAGTCCGTGCCGAGGGCGAAGAGTTCATTCTCAAGACGGAGGACGACGCCGGCCTTGCCGAGGGTCTCGGCATGGCCGCGACCTCCCCCCGATTGGCCCGCCAGGTGGCCGCGTCACATCCTCCGGTGGAGCGTGAGGCGGAACCTGAAGTGGAGACACCCCGTTCTCGGGTTGGTGCCATCGTCTTCGCGGTTGGGGGCGTGTTGGTGCTGGCCGGTGGCACAGTGCTTCGATCCATGCCGACTACTTCGGTGGCGGGAGAGCAATCACTCTCCTCCGGTGGATCGGGGCAGTTCTGGATTGCGTTTGTCGTGGGCGGCCTTCTGATGGCGGCGGTCGCCTACATCCTGGCTATAGGAACGAAATGGGCGCGCATCGCGTCGCTGGTCGCGCTCGCAGTAGTAATCGGGATCTTTGCCCTCGCGGCTCAGACCGCATCAATCAGCTCCAACCAGTTGCCTGCCTATGGCTTCATCGCCGGAGGGATCGTGGTCGGAGTGGCTGTCGTGTTCAGCGGGAGCCTGAGCGACTGAATCGTTAGCGTCTCTGCCATGCCGGAGCTTCCCGACATTGTTGTCTACATCGAAGCCCTCGAGCGCAGGGTGGTCGGCAAAACACTGCGCGGGCTCCGGATTGCCTCTCCCTCGGTGTTGAGAACCTTCGATCCGCCCTATGACGCTCCGGTTGGGCTTGACGTGGTCCGATTACGGCGAGTGGGAAAGCGGATCGTCTTCGAGTTCGAGGGTGAGCTCTTTCTCGTGATCCATCTGATGGTGGCCGGCCGACTTCGTTGGGAGGAGCCAGGGAAAGCCATTCCGAAGAAGGTTGGATTGGCGGCCTTGGATTTCGACGACGGGTCGCTG
>CAXMPS010000026.1:0-2208 GCA_964194995.1 uncultured Gammaproteobacteria bacterium
CAACAACGCAGGAGTTGAGCGCGGTGGTTCGGTGTTGGACCTGTCACAAGAGGATTGGGATGCGGTAATCGATACCAACCTGACCGGGTCATTCCTTTGCGCAAAACACGCCGGGCGAGCGATGGTGGCCGCCGGGAACGGTGGGAAGATGATCAACATTGGTTCGATCTCCTCGGTCTATGGGACTCCCGAATTCGCTAACTACGGCGCCTCAAAGGCCGGTGTGCGCGGGTTAACCCGCGCCCTAGCGATTGAGCTAGCGCCCCACAACATCCAAGTAAACGCCATCCTCCCTGGCTGGTACGAAACCGACATGACCCAAGGATCAGCAAACTCTCCCAGAGGAGAACAGATTCGTCGCAAGACCCCTGCTGGTCGCTGGGGAATGGTCGAAGATCTTGTCGGAGCTTCCGTCTTCCTGGCATCCGCCGCATCCTCATTTGTGACCGGAGTAGGACTTCCCGTAGACGGCGGCTATCTGATCAGTGAACGGCTTGGGGACGAATGATCAGCCGCACATAAGTGCCGTTATGTGCGGCCTAGGGCTGGCGAGCGCACTAGTTCGTAAACCGATTGCGGTCGATACCGCTGAGTCCGGGCGGGGTTTAGGCACCCAGTTCTTGGGCCGCGGCTGCAGTGCCTTCGACACGAGCCTGAATCTTGGCGAAGGCCGTATCACGCGCCGTCGAGGTGTCGTCTCCGAAAGGTGAGAACCCGCAGTCGTCGGTCGTGCCGAGCCGCTCGACCGGAATGAACTCAGCTGCCTCGAGCACCCGCTGTTTTACCTCCTCCGCCGATTCCACCTGGGGATTGATCGGATCGATCACGCCGACGAAGATCCGCTGATCCGGCCGAGAGTTTTCTGCGATGATGCCCAGCACCCGCCGTCGGTCGGCTTCTGAGGCGAGTTGGATATAGAAGTTCCCTACGTTGACGTCGAACAGCGACGGCAACAGTTCCGCGTAGTCGACATCGGCACTGTGCGTCGAATCGATATCGCCGCCGGGACAGGTGTGAATGCCGATGCGCTTGCGTTCTTCATCCGAGAAGTTGGATAGCACCTGATTGTTGAGGTCTACGAATGTCCGCAATAGCCCCAGCGACGGGTCGAGCTTGACGGCGAGCCTGCCCTCAGTGAAGTCCATCTGCACGACGTGGGCGCCGGCATCGAGACTGCCGCGAATGTCTTGGGCCGCTTCGCCGACGAGGTCACTGATGAAGGCGTCCTGCGAGTAGCCCTCCACCCCATCTTGGGGATAGAGCAGGCTGAGCGCGGATGCGGCAATTACCGCCTGCTTCACCGGCACCGACGCATACTTTTTTGCTTCCAGTAGGTACTCGGCGGCATAGTTGGAGTAGGCGAAAGGGCCCTCGGCAAGTCGAGGGAGCTGTCTGGCGTGGCCGTCGTCAAATTCGATGGACACTCCGTCCGGCGCCAGGTTGGTCACCCCCGAGAGCGGGTAGGTGAGGAAACTAGGTTTCGATTGCTCACCGTCGGAGATCACAGGCGAACCGGTCTCCTCGAATCGCTGAATTGTGTCCCGCACAGCAGCTTCGTAGAGGCCGGCGATCTCCTCGTCGGGCATCTGCCCAGCGGCGTGGACCGCTACTGCATCAACCAGCTCTTTAGGACGGGGAATGCTTCCAACCGGCTCAGTAGGAATCACCACTCTGCTCTCCTTGATCGCGATACCGTTCCGCCGAGCCTAACTGCCCTTCTCTCCAAGTCGGTTGTCGCTCCCCTTATGAAATCGCTCCCCCGATACGGGCCGGCGACGGGTATCACCCACCGCACACCACCGTTGCATTATGTCGGGAGAGGGGTGCTCATGGTATCGATGAGTTCACCTACTCCCAGACCCGGTCGTCGAGCCGGACGCACTGCGACGATCGCCAGGTCGTCGACAAAGTGAGGAAGTTGGGAGCAGCGACAGCTGACCTGTATCGTGAGCCATGCATTACCTCTCCTCCAAGTGTGGTGATCGCAATGCCGGTCGGGGTGCTCGTCGCACCCCATCCGGCTTTTCTACGTCTCGGGACACCCCTTAGACGCGACGAGCACGGAGGCCGCCCATAACCGGCATTATGTGCGGCTCGCGACCAGGGTCTGAGGTGTCTCCGGGGTGTCATCAGGGTGGCAGGAACCGGTACAACCCGATACAACAGGATTCCGTCCGGTGCACCTCCGTGCTGTCTCCTGCCATCAGC
>CAXMPS010000027.1:0-3084 GCA_964194995.1 uncultured Gammaproteobacteria bacterium
GCCCTGCTGTGGGCCACCCAGATTGGGAGGTTCACGAGTCGGCAGATGTCTTCGGGAGCCACTTCCTCAGCTGACATTGACGCGCGACCAGCGATTGGAGCAATCCCAGCGAACCGATCCGGTCTGGCCAATGCCCACTGCCAGGTACCAACCGCGCCTGCGCTCGGTCCGGTGAGAAACAACGCCTCGGGATTTATCGGCAGGACTTCGCCCAAAACGTCGAACAACTCGTCCATCGGCTCGTGGTACTGAGACCACAATCCCTCTGGACCCTTGGGAGCCACCATCACGAATGGGAACTCAGCATTCGGATCGACCCAGACCAGTGGGTTCAGGGTGCGTAGCCGCTCCAACGTCTGATCGGCCCTACCAAGATTGCCATGCAGAAACACAATCAACGGCAAGTCACCATTCTCCTCGTAGCCCTCCGGCACGAAAAGCAGATACTCGATCTCCACACCAGAGTCGGACACGAACGAATACGCCTGCTGCTGACCAGGATTGATCGAGTCCTGCCCGAACGACGGTAAGCCCGGCGCGGTCGTTGGTGTCGTTGGAGCCGAGGTAGCCGTAGTTATCGGGACGGGGTCGAGCTCAATCACCGTCGGGAGCGGCGACGGCCGTGTAATAACGGGAGCTTCCGTCGTGCTCTGTCGAGCCAGAAACGCCAACAAGCCAATAAGCAGTACGACGACAGCGGCCGACGAGGCGACTACCCATCCTCGCTGCCGCCATGGTCGCAATGGTACGACCGGAGCGATGACCGTTGTCTGAGGGTGCCCCGGGCTGACGATGTCGTCAACATCGAACGGCGGAACCTGGGTGTCGAGATACGACATATAGGTTCGGAGTTCGGTCTGCAACTGCTCGCTCATAGCTGTACTCCAATCGCAGCACGAAGCTTCGACATTCCACGGTCGAGATGCTTCTGGACCGTGGATACCGACACACCCAACAACTCGGCCACCTCAGCCCAAGTCCACTCGTCCCCATGGATCAGCAGGACCGCGATCCGCTGTTTCTCAGACAGCTTCGCAAGCGCAGCAGGAAGCCCTGGTTCGACCGCGTGGTCGTGCCCAACCGGGGGAACCGGGAACACCGCCCGCCGCGACGCCTGACGCCTCGCCGTGTTTCGACCCACCCCAAACAAATAGCCGGCAGGATTCGGTCGGTCACGCACCCGATCCCAATGCTCCCAACCGTACGCCAACGCCTCAGCCGTCGCCTCCGAACCGGCATCCACCCCGAAAGCCGCGACAAGGGCATGACGCAGCCGTGGTTCCACGTCCCGAACGAACTCGGTAAACGACGCAGCGGTTTTGCTGTCGGCCACGACACCTCAAATGGTCAGTCTCACCCAGATAGTGCACGAAACTACGCCGCTTCATGACAAGAACCTCACCGCAGGAAGCTTCCCCGCCAAGCATGACCACGGCAACGATTCGAAACAGCTAGCGCACAACCGGCGACTTCTAGCGGCCGAGGCCGTCAACGACTCTGGTCACGGCGTTGGCATTCGACATCACGTAGAAGTGGAGGGAAGGCACTCCGGCGTCGAGCAGGGCCAGACTCTGCTCGACTGCCCAGGCCACACCGACATCGGTGACGTGACCAACCTCGGCCGCAGTGACCTCGTCGGCCAGGGCCGGTGGGATGTCACAGTGGAAGGTGCTGGGCAGGGTGGTGAGGTGGCGCTTTGTCGTGAGGACCTTGAGGCCGGGAATGATGGGGACCGTGATGCCTTGGCGCCGGCACTCCTCGACGAAAGCGAAGTACTGCTCGTTGTCGAAGAACATCTGTGTGACGATGTATTCGGCGCCCATCTCGACCTTGTGCTTTACCCAGCCGACGTCGATCTCGCGGTTCGGGGCCTCGAAGTGCTTCTCGGGATGGCCGGCTGCCCCGATGCAGAAGTTCGTGGGTGAAGCGTCCAACAGATCCTCGAGGAACATGCCCTTGTTCATATCGGCGATCTGGGAGATGAGCTCGCTGGCGTGCTCGTTGCGGCTGCGTCCGTGATCGAGCGGCTTGGTGTAGGCGGCGGAATCGCCGCGGATCGCCAGGACGTTGTCGATCCCCAAATAGTGCAGCTCGATGAGGAAGTCCTCGCTCTCCTCCCTGGTGAAACCCTCGCACAGCACGTGCGGCACCGCGTCGATCTGGAACTTGTTCTGGACCAGGGCGCACAGTCCCAGCGTCCCCGGGCGCTTTCGTTTGACACGCTTCTGGACGCCGCCAGGAGTCTCCTCGTAGATGACCTCGGCGGCGTGGCTGGTGATGTCGATGAACGGGGGGCGGTGCCCGCTCAGATCCTCCACCAATTGGAGGAGGCTGTCGAGACTCCCGCCGCGGCGGGGCGGGATGATCTCGAAGCTGATCGGCGGCCCTTCGGCCCGTTCTAGATGCTCGGTCACTCGCATGTCAGAATCAGATCACCTCCTCACGCCGATGCCGAGCCGCGGAGACGAGATCAGTGAGCTGTGCCTCGATGTCGTCCCAGGAGCGGGTTTTCAACCCGCAGTCCGGATTCACCCATACATCTGTCTGATCCATGAACTCGAGGAAGTACGCGAGCCGATCGTCCATGACTTCCGCTCCCGGGGTATGGGGCGAGTGCACGTCGAAGACGCCCGGCCCAATCTGGAGATGGCCGTCTGGGAACAGGTCGTAGAAGCTGCGGATGTAGCTGTCGTCCTTCGACCGGGAGAACTCGATCGAGGCGACATCTACTCCGGTGTCCTGCCACAACGGGACGATGTCGCCAAAGTCTCCGTAGCACATATGAGTGTGCAGCTGGACTTCGGAAGGAGCCTGGAATACGCGCTGCAACGCTGCCCGAACGCCCCTGGCATAAATGTCGCGCAGCTCGGCAGCGTCGACGGTCGGCAACGGCCAGCGCTCCCTAACCGCAGGCTCATCGATTTGGATGATCCTCGCACCCGCATTCCACAGGTGTTCGACCTCCTCGGCGATGGGAGCGGCGACGGCCCAGAACAACAGATCATCGGCGACGGAGGGGGGCCGGAAGCTCCAGTTCACGATCGTCACCGGCCCTGTGAGCATCCCCTTGACCGGCCGCTCCGT
>CAXMPS010000028.1:0-1877 GCA_964194995.1 uncultured Gammaproteobacteria bacterium
CTGGCTACAGGAGGGTGTTCTCCGATGTCTGCTCAACAACCTCGACCCTGACGTTGCCGAGGATCCAGAGCGGTTAATCGTCTACGGCGGTCGTGGCAAGGCTGCCCGCAACCTCGAATCGCTGCACGCGATCGTCGCCACGCTTCAGAGGCTCAAGAATGACGAAACACTGCTGGTTCAATCCGGCAAACCGGTCGGGGTGTTTCGCACCCACGACATGGCACCTCGCGTACTCATCGCCAACAGCCTTCTGGTCCCCAAGTGGGCCACCCTCGACAAATTCTGGGAACTCGAGGCCAAGGGCCTGATCATGTACGGGCAGATGACCGCAGGATCGTGGATCTACATCGGAACCCAGGGAATCCTGCAGGGCACATATCAGACCTTTGTGGCCATTGCCGAGCAGAAGTTCGGAGGCACCCTTGCCGGCACCCTGACACTCACGGGTGGGCTCGGTGGCATGGGTGGGGCACAACCGCTGGCGATCACCATGAACGGCGGTGTCGCCCTCTGCATAGACGTCGACCCGCATCGAATCCAACGTCGTTTCGAAAGTGGATACCTCGACGTCCAGGCCGATTCAGTCGAAGATGCAATCGACCTGGCGATGGCCGCCAAGCGGAACCGTAAGCCACTATCGATCGGGCTCTTGGGCAATGCCGCCGACCTGTTCCCCCAATTGCTTGGCATGGGGCTGGATGTCGACATCGTGACCGATCAGACATCAGCACATGATCCGCTGTACGGCTACGTGCCCTCCGGCTACACCCTCGACGAAGCTGCAGCTCTCCGTGATGACGACCCCGATACCTACGTCAAGTCTGCCCGTGAATCGATGGCAACCCAGGTCGAGGCGATGGTCGGTTTCCAGACTGCCGGCGCCGAGGTGTTCGACTACGGAAATAATCTGCGTGGTGAGGCAGAAATTGCCGGTTACGCAAAGGCCTTCTCATACCCGGGTTTCGTACCTGCATATATTCGTGACCTGTTTTGCGAGGGATCTGGACCATTCCGATGGGTGGCTCTGTCCGGCGACCCAGCCGACATCGCCGCTACCGACCGGGCTCTCCTCGACTTGTTCCCCGAGAATGATGCCCTGGCACGCTGGATACGGATGGCGGGCGAAAAGGTGCAATTCCAAGGCCTCCCAGCTCGCATCTGTTGGCTCTCGTACGGCGAACGACATCTCGCCGGGCTTCGATTCAACGAGCTAGTTGCCTCTGGTGAGGTGTCAGCTCCGATCGTTATTGGCCGTGACCATCTCGACTCGGGATCGGTTGCGTCGCCGTACCGTGAAACCGAGTCGATGGCCGATGGCTCCGACGCTATTGCCGATTGGCCGATTCTCAACGCCATGCTCAACGTGTCTTCTGGGGCGGCCTGGGTGGCAGTTCATCACGGTGGTGGGGTGGGTATCGGCAATTCGATCCACGCGGGGGCTCAAGTCGTGGCGGACGGCACCTCCCAAGGTGCCTTCCGGGTCGAGCGGGTCCTTACCAACGACCCCGGAACGGGCGTGATGCGTCATGCCGACGCCGGGTATGAAATTGCCAAACGTGTTGCCCGCGAACGCGGGGTCGACATGCCGATGTTGGAGGCTGAATAGGGGTATCGCAGGGCGAACCCACCCAGCCCGCAGAATTAGCCGCCGCTGACCACTTGCTCGGCTTCCCGACCGAGCCGATCACCATCGCGGTCATCAAGAAACCCGCGGGGCAACTTGACTGAACGGGGACCACGGCTGTGCCCTCGGACCATGCGGTTCGCCTCCTCGGGGAATGGAACATCGCCGTCGAATCGAGTGACAAGGTCTTGCAACTGCTCGACCGACTCCACACGGGCAAGCCCGTCCCTGAGGATTGGACCAGTAGGGAACC
>CAXMPS010000029.1:0-8279 GCA_964194995.1 uncultured Gammaproteobacteria bacterium
GCAGTCGCCGAGGACTATCCAGAGCTGAGAGCATCGGAGAACTTTGCCGGTCTCCAGGGCGAGTTGGCCGAGACGGAGAACAAGATCGCCGTATCTCGTCAGATCTACAACGACACGGTGCTGACCTTCAACAACAAGGTACAGCAGATCCCTACCAATCTCGTGGCCTCCGCCACCGGATTCAAGGCCCGGGAGTTCTTCGAGGGTGGCGAGGAAGCGGAAGAGGCGCCCTCAGTCGCGTTCTGAGTTGTCAAGGTTCGTCCGACTCCTAGTTGTTGCGGTTCTTGTTCTCGTCCCGGCCACGGCGGCGGGCGCCAAGTCTTTCTGGCTCACCAACGCGGATGTTGATGTCGTCATCAATGAAGACGGCTCCCTGACCGTCACCGAACAGATCACTTTCGACTTCTCCGGAAGCTTCACCGGGGCCTATCGCGACATCAAGGTGGGTCGCGGCCAGACGGTGACCCACATCGCCGTGTCGGATGAGACGATCAACTACTCGCCCGGCGCCTGTGCCGTGCTCGGGTGCAGCTCGCCGCCGGGGACGTTCGGCGTGGCCGAATTGTCAGATGCGGTGCGGGTGGTGTGGCATCACTCGTCGACCGATCAGGTTCGGACTTTCACGATCTCATACGTCATGACCGGTCTTTCAGAGGCTTATGACGACGTTGTGGACGTCAACCTTCAGGTGTGGGGAGACGGTTGGGCCGTCGGCCTCGACGACTTAACAGCCCGGATGCATGTGCCGGGGACACCCGCCCGAGGCGAGGTCCTGGTGTGGGGACATCCCTTTGGAGTCAATGGGTCGTCAACGCTCGGGGAGGATGGAACCTCTCCTGCTTTGCAGGCTGGAAATATCCCGGCTGAGACCTGGGTCGAGATGAGAGTCGTGTTCCCCGCCTCTCTGCTCAATTCCACCGCCGGGGCCACGGTCAGGGATGGTGACGGCCTTGAGCTGATCCTCGACGAGGAACAGGAATTCGCCGCTGACGCGGAGGAGGCGGCCAAAGCCTCGAGACGGGGGCTGATCTGGGGCTCGATTGCTGCGGTCCTGATCACCGTGGGCCTGGGCGGGCTGGTCTATTTCTTCTACGGACGAGAGCCGAAGGTGGCCTACGACCGGGAGTATGAGCAGGAGCCACCCGGTGACCTCACTCCGGCAGAGGTCAGTGCGCTCATCTCTCAGGGAGCTGTTGATGAAAAGGCCTTTACTGCGACTCTGTTCGATCTCATCCGACTGGGAGCGATCGAGGCCACTCCCTCGCAGGTGACGAAGTCGACCTGGGGAGGGCTCAAGACCGAGACGATCACCGATCTCGTTCTGAATCTGACCGACAAGGAGACCGGGTACCGCGACTTCGAACAATCGGTGTTGACGGTGGTCAAGAGAGTTCTCGAGCTGGGCCCGAGACCACTCCACGAGTTCAGAGAGGGAATCAAGGACGACGCTTCGGCCAACGCCGAGACCTATCAGAGCTTTCGAAGCAAGGTCCTCGACGCAGTGAAGAGATCCTCGCTTCTGGACACCTCAGGCAATTCGATCGCCGTGTTCGTGGGGTTAGGGGCCGCAGCGCTGGTCTTTGGGTCCCTGTTCCTGCTCCCGAGGACTCTGGGACGTCTGCCAGGCGGGCCCACCCTGGTGGTGCTGATTCTCGCCGGGATGATCCTCGGTGCCGTCGTTCTTTTTGTGTTCCTGACATTCCGCCGAGTTCGGGTCCGGCGGACCCCGGAGGGTGCCCTGGTGGCGGCCCGCTGGTCGGCGTTCAAGCGATACCTGACCGACTTTTCCCGGTTGGAGGAGGCTCCGGTGATTTCTCTCGACCTCTGGGATAGATATCTGGTTTACGCGATTGGCTTTGGTGTCGCCGAGGAAGTGCTTGCTCACGCCAGGTTGCATGCTCCACCTGAGTTGGAGGCCGCCTCCTCGATCTACTGGTTTGGCACCTATGGGTACACGGGTGGTCATACCGAGAACGCGTTCAGCGGGATCCAATCTGCCCTGTCCGGGGCATTCACACCTCCATCGTCCGGTGGTGGTGGCGGCTTCTCCGGAGGTGGGGGCGGAGGTGGAGGCGGTGGTGGCGGTGGCGCCTGGTAACGCCATCGCTAACTTGTTCGGATGATCGGGTGGTGGCGCACGACGCTCAGTCAGACTCAGCGTCGGATAATCGGCGTCGGGAGTGCCGTCGTCGGTGTGGGTTTAGTCGCCCTGATCGGCTTCACCGTTGCCGGTGGGTCGGGTGACCAGACCACTTCCACGACCGCCCTGCAAGCCGGTGAATCGACCACCTCTTCGCAGGTTGCAAGCACGTTGGCGACCCCGACCACACCGGTCCCGGAGACCACTACCTCAACCACACCACAGGGTGACGCCACGGCGGCTGCCGGTGACGATCAGTTGGTTGCGGTCAGTTCTACGACTCAGCTCGACGGTTCAGAGTCTTTCGATCCCGACGATGATGAGTTGGCCTATATCTGGACCCAGATCAGCGGCCCCGACGTCACCGATGGTGTCGGATTTCTCCAAGGAGAATCCCCTTTGCTCCCTACACCACATTCCGTGAGCACAGTGATATTCGAGCTGGTCGTATCCGACGGTGGTTTCTCGGACCCTGACGAGGTTGTGGTCCACGTTCTGGAGGATCCGGAATTTGCGCTCTTTGTCGACGGCTCTTCGGGAAGCGACAGCAACGGGGGGACCATGGCGTCCCCGTTGAGGACGCTGGATGCGGCGATCACAGCGGCCAACGCCGGTCGACGGGATATCTATCTCATGAACTGGGTCGGCAGCTACGAGTCGACCAACGATGAGACATCGGTGATGGGAGGTGTCAGCGTCTATGGGGGATACGAGGATGCCTGGCTGCGCGATGTGTCGAACAAGACTCGGGTCGAGTCGAACGGCAATGGGTTGTCTTTCTTTGTTGATGGAGAACCGACCGTGGTCAGTGGAATTGCAATCGACACCCGAGTTAGTCAGGAGAGGGTGTTTGGCCTCCAGTTCTTTCCGGACGATGGTGACGGGGAAGGAGATGTCATCGTTGAGGATGTCAAAGTCACGACTGGGAATTCGGTGGGGGATCAGCCGGTCAACACCATCGGCCTGAGCTTTGTCGGTTTGGGCTCCGTTGTCGTGAGACGAGCGACTGTTCGTGTCGGCTCCGCATCTGACGGTGCTCACGGGATTTCCGGTTTGGGGGGCACAAACGCGGGCGAGAACGGTGGGGACAGCGATGGGACTTCCGCCGGGAGTGGTGGGATCAGCCCGGACCCAGGGGAGCACGGAGGGAGGGGTGGAGTGGGGGGAAACGTTCTGGCTTCGAAGGGTGGGGCTGGCGAGACGGTAGGAGGATCGGGGGGTGCCGGAGGAGACCCCGGAGACGATGGGGCTCCCGGTGGTGCCGGTCCCGGTGGGTTCGGTGGATCTGGAGGCGAAGGTGGCGAGACAACCATCGACCTGCTCAGAACGGGCTCGGCCGGCGACGGAGGTCTCGGTGAATTTGGTGGATCCGGTGGAGGCGGCGGCGGTGGCGGCGGTGGCGGCGGTCTGGTGGGATTGAGTGGTGGCGGAGGCGGCGGAGGGGGAGGCGGCGGACAGGGTGGCTTCGGCGGCGGAGGCGGTCTTGGTGGCGGGTTCTCCGTCGGGCTAGTCGCTATAGAAGTGGGTTCGCTAGCCGTTGTCGATTCCGATATTGAGGCCGGTCGGGGCGGGGCGGGTGGCGAAGGAGGAGTTGGAGGGATACCCAGCCCTGGCGGGCACGGCGGCTCCGGCACACAGGGCTTGTGCTCCTTTCTTGGCTGCTTCGCCGGTCAGGCCGGCTCCGGCTACGGGGGCGGGGGAGGAGGTGCAGGTGGCCAGGGTGGTTTTGGTGGTGGTGGCGCCGGTGGTCCTTCGATCGGAATTTTCGTTGGAGACACTGTCCTTGTTGTCGAGGGTGGGCGTGTTTCCGGAGGAACAGGTGGTGATGGCGGCTCCGGAGGCTGGCCCGGCAGCGCCGGCAACAGCGCTTCCCCACAGGGGTCAGGTCTCCGCGGCGGCGCCGGTGGCGACGGGCTCAGTGGAGTAACTGTTAGTGAAGCCGGTCGTGGCGCCAACGGGGGGTGGACCTACGCCGTCTTTGATGCCTCCGACAGTCCCGGCGTGACCATCACCCTGGGAGCCGTTGATCTGGTAACGGGGACGGGTGGCACCGGGGAAGATGCTCCGATGCCGGGCCCCACGGGTGTTGCTAGCGCGACCAACTTTGAAGCCCGTTGAACAATGCCGTTCGTCGAGATGAGTGACATACCTTGTCCAAGGTGCTTCTAGCCGTCGCTAACCCTTGGAGCGGGATAGCGTTTCAGTCGTGATCCGGTCCCTTCTTCTGAGTCTTGTCCTGCTCATGGTGGCTGCCCTGCCCGCGGCAGCGTCTGGGCATGGCGAGTACTTTCCCGAGTACTCCGGTGATCAATTCCAGGCGATCTACGACCATGCAGTCGAGACGGCGCTTGCCAACCTGGACCCGCCTGGAGGCCAAGTCTCGATCACAGGCAGCGCTGATGTCGATGCTCGTATCTGGCAGATCGCGTTTGAGCGGGGCTACGTGCTGAGGCCCACTGCGAACGGAGGCCTCGTGTCGGTGGATGGGGTCCGAATGCAGTCGCAGGCGGCAGCGGCTTGGAGGGACCTGAAAGCGGAGGCCCGGGCCGCCGGCTATCACTTCACCGTCTCTTCGGCCTACCGGTCACCAAGCACGCAACGCACCTGGTTCAACACCAAGCTGTCGGGCACGTCAGATGATGCGATCAACGCAGCTCTGACCTGGTACTCGATTCCGGGCACCTCGAAGCATCACAGCGGGTATGCACTCGACTTTCGCTATCGGAATGGAACGTTTGGAGGCTTCCGAAACACGCCTGACTACGCGTGGCTGGCCGCCGATAACTTCTCTATCCCGAAGAAACACGGATTTATCCCCTCCTACCCCGATGACGGCATTGCCCAGGGCCCCAATCCCGAGCCGTGGGAGTTTGTCTGGGTGGGCGTAGACGCGATTCGGTGTGGGGTTCCGATGGATGTCTCGGAATCGCGGTTTGCGGTGGCTCATCGTTCCTGGCTCTCTGACGATTTCGTGACGTGTTCAGGCGGGGTAACGCTCGAGGAGCTCGATCAGCTGGTTCGCACGCTGGGCCCCAAGCTGGGAGGCTTGCTCAGGGCTTGAGGAGATAGAAGGAGGAGAACCGGTTGGAGATCTCCTCCAGAGGGCTGAATGAGGTGAAGCCGGCGTCGGTGGCGTATCTCTCTGCCAGCTGACGTCCCCATGCCGCTCCGAGACCGGTGCCGCCCCGGGCCAGCGATTGAGTCATGCAATGGAGCGTCGAAACTCCGTAGAGAAGCGCGCCTCGAGGGTTGAGATTGTCTTCGAGGTTGGAGCTGGCGTTCGGTTCCATCATCAAATAGACGCCGTCTGGTGCCAACGCCTCCCTGATTTGTTTCATCCCGGCTAGGGGATCAGCCAGGTCGTGGATCACATCGAAGGTGGTGATCAGATCGAATGGAGGATCGATGGGGATGTCTTCCACCGTGTACTCGTGGAACTCGACATTGCTCAGATCCTCGACTCGGCCCCGGGCAGTGGCAATCGAGTCCCCTGACACATCGAATCCGGTGATATGGCTCTTGGGATATGCCTCGCCCATGAGCAACGCCGCTGTTCCAGAGCCGCATCCGACGTCGGCGATACTGATTCCTGCTTCAAGACGTTCCTGGAGTTCGGGCACTCCTGGCAGCCACTTCGAAGTGAGAAAGGCTCGGTAGGAAGGCGAGTTGCCTCGATCAATTCCCCGGATCATCGATGATCCGAACTCCTCGAACCCGACTCCACCCCCGTGCTTTGCTGCGGCTGCGATGCCGTCGATCTGAGACATGGTGGCGGGGATCATGTCGAACCACCCGCCCATGAAGTACGGGCTCAGATCATTGGCGAGGAAAAGGGCATGCTCGGGCGGCAGGTCGAACCTCCCCGTCTCCGGGGAATAGTCAACGATGTCCGCGGCGGCGAGACCGGAGAGGATTTCTAAGACGTATCGCTCCTCGAGTCCTGCACTCTCCGCGATCCCCTGGGAGGTTCCACCGCCATGCTCTCCGAGATATGCGGACAGACCGGTGCGGTCGGCCACCGCGAGCAGGCCCATGGTGGTGGCCCCGGCGGCGAACCCGATGAATTGGTCGAGGAACGATTCAACTTTGGCTTTGTCCATTTCGTAACTCCGTGAGGGGCGCCCCATTCAATCAGGCGCCGTCGACGAATGCCGAAGTCAGCCGACGACTTCCATCGCTTCTGGGCGGATTTCTTTTGAAGGGCCCAGAAGGAATCCGCCCAGAAGGGTTAGCCGGTTACGACCTGGCCGCTCTTCACGGTCTTCCACACCAGGTTTGTGGCCGGCCGGTACGGGATGTGGGCAGGGGAGGGGGCATCGAGGACCACGAGATCTCCGACCGACCCGAGCTGGATCAGCCCACGGTCATCGAGACCCAACGACAGAGCGCCCCCCCGAGTGGCCGACCAGACGGCCTGCTCCGTCGTCAGCCCCATCTGCACTACAGCCAAGCTGATAACGAGGGCCATGGACTCGAAGTAGGAGGTCCCCGGATTGCAGTCGGTGGCCAGGGCGACTTTGCATCCCGCGTCCCAGAGCATCGGTCCGGGCGCCTGGGGCGATCGCAGGTTGTAGGAAGCTCCGGGAACCAGAACCGCGGCGACACCGGCCTCCGCCAGGGCATCGGCATCGTCGGAAGTGGCGTGGTCGAGATGATCGGCCGACACCGCTCCTAGTTCTGCTGCCAGCATCGCTCCTCCGTAGTGGCCCAACTGCTCGGCGTGAACTCTTGCTTGAAGGCCGTGATCGGCAGCAGCAAGGAGGATTCGTCGTCCCTCATCCACTGAGAAAACTCCATCCTCGACGAAGACATCGCAATAGTCGGCCAGGGGAGCGACGGCGGGGATCATGTCGTCGATCAACACCTGGATGTACCCCTCGCGGTGTTGGTTGAACTCGGGTGGCACCGAGTGGGCTCCGAGGAAGGTCGTCTTGACCGTCACCGGTAGTTCCTCACCGATTCGTTGCGCCACCCTGAGCAGCCGCATCTCGGCTTCCAGGTCGAGCCCATACCCTGACTTGACCTCAATGGTCGTGGTTCCGGCGGCAGTCATCCGCCGAACTCGGGCTGCCGCTTCGACGAACAGGTCCTCCTCGGTCGCGGCGCGGGTGGCGGCGACTGTCGACAGAATCCCCCCGCCCGAAGCAGCGATCTCCCGGTAACTGGCACCGCTCATCTTCCGTCCGAACTCGTCGGAGCGGTCGCCGGCAAAGACGAGGTGGGTGTGGGCGTCTATGAATCCGGGGATTACGCAGCGGCCTTCACATTCGATTCTGTCTGCTCCGCCCTGGCTGGGAGCGTCCTTGGCGGCCCCGGCGTAGGTGATTGCGCCGCTCTCGATGGCTACGGCCGCATTGGAGACTGGAGCGCCTGCGTTGGTAGTGAGGTGACCGATCCCGGTGAGCAATAGGTCGGTCATCAACCGATGGTCGAGGCGACTGATCCGTCGCCGATCAACCTGGCGACGACCTCAATCTCGTCCGAAAGCGATCGATCCCGGGCCAACGGCGGAACGTGCTCGCGAATCAGACCTGCCACGGATGCGATGCCGGGAGCCGGCTGGTGAGGCTTGCGGTATTCGAGCCCCTGGACTGCGCACAGCATCTCAACTGCGATCACCCGTCGGGTGTTGTCGAGAATGGGGAACAGCTTCCTCCCGGCGCCCCAACCCATTGAGACATGGTCTTCCTGATTGCCGGAGGTGGTAATCGAGTCGACCGATGCCGGGTGGGTGAGCACCTTGCTTTCGGCCACGAGTGCGGCTTGGACGTACTGGGAGATCATGTATCCGGAGTTGACTCCTGAATCGGCCGCGAGAAACGGTGGAAGTCCGCGGGAACGTCTTGGGTCGAGAATGCGGTCGGTTCTTCGCTCCGAGATCGAGCCAAGTTCGGAAACCGCGATCGAGGCGAAGTCGAGGACGAAGGCCAGCGGTTGACCGTGGAAGTTTCCGGCCGAGATCACCTCACCGGTCTCCGGGAACACGATCGGATTGTCGACCACCGACCCCATCTCCCGGATTAGCACTCCCTCCATGTGATCGAGAGTGTCGGACACGGCGCCATGAACCTGGGGGGCGCAGCGGAGCGAGTATGCGTCCTGAACCGCATGGTCGAAGTCGTCGGCGTGGCTGGCGCCA
>CAXMPS010000030.1:0-11023 GCA_964194995.1 uncultured Gammaproteobacteria bacterium
CGACCCGGCCCCTCGCCCGCGACGTACCCGTGTCAACGCGGTTGAAAACCGCGCCGTGATCGCCGGTTGAGGAGGTTGAGGCGTCTGCGAAGAGTGCTACCGCAACCTGATGCGCTGCGCCATCGCCGAAGACAACCAAACCGCACTCGACGCGACACTCGAGGAACTCACCGCGGTCATGGACGCCGACGACGGCCCCGACGCCGTCACCTACCTCGAACAGGACACCAACGAGCTGTACGAACAACACCGTCGCAACCGTCGCAGCCATGCCGAATGACCGCAGCTCGCCATATACCGATTCTCGACCAGCCTTGGCCCCCCGACCTCGACCCATCCCGGGTCCCATTCCGACAACGCACCATCACGACCTTGCAACGCATGCGGCTGTGGGACGACATGACCCAGATCGACGACATCACCAGAGACGATGTCGCCGACTTCTGGGTCACAGGAACCGTCACCGTCGACGATGTCATCACGACCGGCAACGGCGCCATCAACTGGCACCATCACGAAGCCAAGTCCCTCGCCGCAGCAATCAATCGAGAGGAATGGACCCGGCAGGTGTGGCGTCGCGACCGACGATTCGCGGACCTGCTGCCACCCGTCGACGCCACCGTATACGACATCGCTACAAGCGGCCACCACGACCATCAACGCCACCTACAACGCACCCTGCCCGCCCTCCGCGAACGCCTCACCGAACTCGCAGCTGACCCACCTGACGAAGCCCTAATCCGGTACGTCTCCGCGAATACCGGGCAGAGCAGACACCGCACCACGGCTCTTCTGCAGCGCCTCAACCTCCTCAAACCGGCGATCAGTGGGAGCGAAGCCGGTCGCCAACTCGGTGCATCACCGCAGCGGATCCATCAACTCGTCGAACAGATCCGTTACCGGATCGACCAGGTACAGCCGCCCGGCGACGCAGCCGCGTGGGTCCCGCAACAACCAGGAGCGATCGACAGCATCCTCACGACTCTCCGCGCCAAGACTCGGGTACCGCCACCAGCGCCGACGATGAGTATGAGCGAGCCGCCCGCTTGATTAGACCCCTACAAGCTCCGTTGCGTTGCTGAGCGTGCCGGTGAATAGGTCTTCGTTCAGGAGTCTGGCCAATGCGAGCGGGTCAGCCTCATCGCAAACGAGTTGGTCATCCTGAATCAGCATGTCTTCTGTCAGGCCAAGATCATTGATGGCCGTGCGGATGTCTTCGATAGTGACGTCGATTAGGTGCCCCCGCTCATAGATATTGCGAATCTGTTTGCGAAGTCGCGAGTCTCGATTGCACCGCTCGGCCAGCCTCTGAGCGCCGTCCTCCTCCAGGGGGAGGACTTGACTGATGGCTTCGACCCACTCGGGGATGCGCTGTTGGACTGCCGTAGTATCACGAAAGAGCATTTCAAACGCCGTCTGATTGAGGACAACCATGCCGCTCGAGTCGATGATCAGATCGAAGTATTCATCGAGGACAAGGGCAGGTGCGTCGATGCGCGCGAGAACGTCGTGGAAGGTCGTCCAGATGCGTCCTGGACGAAGTCCGCGCTTCGGATTCGCTTTCCTGATGAACGCGGTTCGGTCAGTTGGATTGTCGCCGAGCACGGCCGCATAGGATGCAACGGATTTACGAGCGAGCTGCGCGGGACCGGCCATTGCTCCGAACGCACTCTCTCGTCCAACACTGCCGATAACGACCCGAGCTGCCAGCCCCCATCCCCACATAGCAGGTGATTTCCGGCTCGTATCTCGTTATCGGGTCTATCGTTGGTCGTTGGTATCCGGGCGGAGGAGATGCGACGACTAGTCGGATTTTTACTGGGCCTGATGACGGTTCTGGTGATCCTAATGGGCTGCCAGCAGCCAACAAGCGTCGGGGACCTGACTGGCGAAACTATCAGTAGCACTGACCACCGTTCGACCACGGTGGTGTTCAGCGCCGATAGCGTGTATCTATTGGTCAAGGACGGCGGCCTTATGGATGAGGGCCGCTACGCGACCGATGGTGATGTCGTGACCTTCGTAGGCGATACGGCGATGAGCTTTGCGTGCCCTGGCCTTACCGGCAAATACGAGTTGGTAATTGACAGTGATGGGGCGATGAGGTTCAGGCAGGTGCTAGATCAGTGCCCGGACAGGGGACGGACCCTCACGTCGTTGGAGTTTCGGCTAAACCGGCGATGGCCATTCCAGTCCTAGACACAGCTTCGAGGCGACGCCCGAGTTGCCGGGCTGTTCGCGGGGCTATCCACCAGAACGAGTAGGTGTCTGGCGCGTCGGCGGGACGCTTGTTGGATCTCGCACACTGGCACGTTCGTCGGTCAACGTGAGCCTCCGTGCCATCCGAGGACAGCACGAAAGCCGTGAGCTGCGGGACCGGCCAGATCGAGACGTTACGACCCCAGTCAGCCGCAGAGCGCTTGCGTAGCTCTCCCACCCGCTGCATGTCCGACGTCGGATAAGTGGGGGATCAGTTGTCACCGACGTATGTTCTAGCGCGCGCAGTCGCCGCCGCCTCGAGGCCTCGGTACTCCTCCAAACCGCTTGCGTAATCTGACAAGACATAGTCGGCCGCAAGCTTGAACTCGGTACCGAACGCCGCGGGAAGCTCTGAGTCTGTCTTGCAAGCCACATCGACTGGGGCCAGCGCGTCTTCATTACCGACCTGCGACGCCAAGTCGAGTGAAGCCGTCGGATCTGCGAGGTCGTGTCCGTGTTTCTTCATGCAGGAACTCCAACTCGCAAGGGCGGCCTCGACTGCTGGGCTATCGATCGTGAGCTGCCAAGCCTCGCTCTCGGCTTGCCCCGAGAGGTCCCGGAGACGGTAGTAGGCCGGCACGTCTCCCCAGATTGCCCGCTGTGCCTCACCAAAACAGCCGCCACCTGGTACCGACATCTCGCCGCCATCGAGAGTGACTATCTCGATGCGCTCATTCTCAGAGCCGAACAGATCGGTCTGGTACCGCGCTTGGTCCGCGGGAGACATCTCTTCGACTTCAGAGGCACCAGACGCGGCGACTGAAGTGTTTGGGCTCGACTTATTGGCAATGAAACTCTCGATGCCGTAACCGTTCGCCGCCGCCTCGGCCAGGTTGTCGAACATCCAGCTCTCAGCTGGTGTCATCACGGCGCTGATCAGGTCCTCGATCTGCTCGGCTGTTTCTCTTCCGAACTCGAGATCCCAACCGAGAGCCTGCATGCACGCCTCAGCGATCTCGTGCTGAGCGTTGTTGATGAGTGCCGCGTTCTCGGGGGTCGTGGCCGTCGCGAGCTTGCTCTCAAGGTCAAGGACCTCGGTTTGCGATACAGACACACTCGCACTGGCGGGTGAAGCGTCGGGATCTGCGCACGCCGTAGCCACGAGTGCGACGATCGCTAGGCAACCTATGCAATTCTGTATTGTTCGTGTGAGTTTCATGGCGACGGAAGTCCATAGCAAAAGAGGTAGCCGTTCCGTTTCAAATGAGAGTCTCCGTCGTTGTCCCTTGCGTCGTTAATGTTCGAGTCTCTACCCAGGGCGACAACGCAGTATTTGATACCGCCGCCAAAGTTCGTCCAGTCATACACCACGATCGAGTTTGTGTAATTGTTGATGACGGAGTCCTCATTGTTGTCCACGTCGGGTGTGCAGAAAACCCCGCACGGCCAGTTGGTGTCCGTGTGGAGCGCCGCGTACAGGTCCCCGCTGTAGCCTGTGTTTCCGTATATGCAGAACGGCGAACCGCCGCAGTGCGAGGCTTCCGCACTAGTAGCAGTAAGAAGGCTCACTACTACGCTGGCCGCGAGTAGAAGGTGGACCCACCTTGACCGCCTCATGCGGGATCCCCGGGTATGTCTCTGGCATAGCCGTGACGTGCCCCATCCAACGAGAATTGGACAGGGGCTGAATCCAGGACCGTCCTCACCATCACACCCGATGAACTAAACCTGGGCGGTTCATTCAGCCACGCAACGTCGACAGACGACTCATCGGTTGCCCAGTACACAAAACGTCCCACGCTGACTCCTTTCTCGCTATAGCGAATCCTCTCCACTGCCGGTCACTTCCGAGCTGCAGGCATCAGGTTCCGTTCAGGCTTCTGAGGCCCAGCTGGCTCTGTATGCGAGTTTCCGGACTACCACCTCCAGGATCATTGGCCCATTCCTAATGTGTCCGGCCGGCCGAGGGAGTCGCGCCTGCTGGGTGGGTACGGCCAAGTGTTCTTGAATGTCTCCCCCGCTACGGGCTCTTGTGGCGCGACGAGTCCCGGACGGAACTCGACAGCGTCCCAATGATGGGAGCCGAGTGCTACCCCAGATCCTTCCCGACCGTGGCTTCTTCATGGAACTCATACCCCCCACCGCCCGGGGACGTCAATGCGAGCGGGGAACTCAATCTGCCCATCACCGCTGTAGCCCTCGATCAGAACGATCTGGAGGTCGGACGGGTCGTTCTCGATGAAGGAGGCACCCACTAGAGAGATACCAGGACGTGCGAGCAGCGACGTGGATACAGAGAGCGCTGCAGGCGTCGAGGGTCCCTTCGATACCAAATGGCTTGACTGGACACCAGACTCGACTTGGTCCGCGCCAACCCTGCCGGCCTGAAGGCCAAGAGATCGTGCCTGCGGGTCACCTCTGCTGAAAGCCTCGGACTTGCCTGAGCCTAAGGGGACTCTGGGAGGCATCTCTGGATCACAGTCTCGGTTTCCCTCGAGGATGCCTCCGTTTGGATATACCCGATGCTGTGGCTCCCATCTTCGTACGTCTTGTTGTCGATATCCGAGAGGTTCTCGGCATTGGCACCTGTGAGACGCGCCGTCGGATGGCAGCCTCCTCGGTCGGACTCATACTGACCTCTGCGGGGTAGACGGGCGGCGCGCTCGCTAGTCCGCCACTCCACTCACCACACGGTCCGCTTTCTGCCAACTAGGCACAAGACGAACAGTGCGCTGGATCGGCACGTCTGAGTGTGTTGCGCGGCGCGGACACCCTGACCCGCAGAGTCTCCGGCGCCGCCGCCATGCTCGGGATCGTCACAATCGACGCAAGCACCTGCACGATGTGCACGATGTGCACCCAAACGTGCCCGACCGGGGCGCTGGCCAGCGGCTACTCCGACGACGGAGAGCTGATGATCTCCTTCGACCCCGTGGACTGCACCGCATGCGATCAATGCGTCGGGGTGTGCCCCGAGGTGGGGCGAGGGGCGATTGGAGTCGACCATCGCGTGGACTTCGCGGCGCTGGCCGCGGGACGAGTGGAGCTGAACCGCTCGGCGACCCACACCTGTGAACGGTGCGGACAGCCGGTGGCGCCGAC
Organism: uncultured Gammaproteobacteria bacterium; assembly: GCA_964194995.1. Classification (GTDB taxonomy): domain Bacteria; phylum Actinomycetota; class Acidimicrobiia; order Spongiisociales; family ZC4RG35; genus JACZUI01. The sequence goes on from CAXMPS010000030.1 coordinate 5,302, forward strand.
AGCGATGATGGAGCGGATCTCCGACATTCTCGGCGACAATCCGGCCCTGATGGGCCATCTCACCCGACTGTGCTTGGCGTGCCGCGGCTCGTCCTGACCGCTATGGCGCCACGACGAGAATCCCGACCATACCCTGGGAGAAGTGCCCGGCGATCCGGCAGATGATCCAATGGTTCTCGGGGGCCGGTGCGTCGCCTTCCAGGACAACCACCGCGCCGGGCTCGACCCGCGACGATCACTCAGGGAGTTGTTTGGTATATACCCTTTGGCAGCATGCCACCCGCATCGGGCAGTACGGAACTGCGTGACGGTCTCAGCAGAGACGAACTCCCGCCTGTGACGATGTCGAGCCTCTATGGATGGGTGATTGATCCAAGAGCAGTGCTGGCCACCGAGGAATTGCTCGGGGATGTTGTTGCGGAGAGGGTTCGGCGAGGGGACTGAAGACGGCGGCGCACCGGACGGTGCTCCCTACATCGGGAGATGATCACCAGATCAGGTTCCGATCAGATGGCGCCCAGAACGACTCGTCCGGCGACTCTCACCAAGGGATTGATGCGCTCAGTATCCGGCAGGGTGATGATGTGGGGGCCTGATCGGAGCCGCTGCTGTTGTTGGTGGTTGGGTACGGTTGGGTGGTCTCCTGGGGGATCTGGTCTGACCTAGGAACCGGCTGACACCATTGGGGTTGTCTTGTGAATGACGAGTCGGCTGGATCCTCTGGGGGGCTGTGGCACTCACCGGTCGGGCGGTGCGACGTCGGTCGAGCTGCTGACACAGCTTTGACCGTGTCGATGTCCGCTGTCCCGGTGGTGCGTGCCACCCCTTTGGCCGTGTAACCGAGAGAAAGGGATGGCTATGACCATGGTATCTGTCGGATCCGTCACTGGTGGGGTTGATACCCACCTCGATGTGCATGTGGCTGCGGCGTTGGACCCGATCGGGGGTTTGTTAGGGGTCGCCGAGTTCGACACCACCGGTGCCGGTTATGAGGCGCTGCTGGTGTGGTTGTTGAGTTTCGGTGCTGTGGAACGGGTCGGGGTGGAAGGCACCAGCTCCTATGGGACCGGCCTGGCCCGGTTTCTGATGGACCACGAGATCGAGGTGATCGAAGTGGACCGGCCCAACCGCCAGGAACGGTCCCGGCGAGGCAAGTCGGATCCGATCGACGCTGTGGAAGCGGCCGGGGCTGCGTTGTCGGGTCGAGCCACCGGGCTCGCCAAATCCAAGGACGGTCCGGTTGAAGCCATCCGGGCTCTACTGGTGGCGAGACGGTCGGCTCGTAATCACCGCATCTCAGCGTTGGTGCACGCCCAGGATCGCACGACGGAGGTTCCGCCCATTGAGGTCTGCAACAATCGAAGGGACGATCTTGGGGCGGCCGGGTGTCCTATGCCGTGGGCCTTCGAAACGGGGCCAAGAACGGCGCTGATCGGCCTCGTTATCGAACCGCGACATCGGGAGGGTCGGGCGACCTGGGCCTGGTGGAGTGGGCTAGGAGTTGGTCAGCAGACACATTGGAGCTCGGGCCTGCATCGGTGAATGGCTGCTCAATTCGCGGACACAGGCGCGCTGCGATCACAGCCGACCGTGAGGACGGATCGAAGACCGTCGTCACCCGAGGATTGGACTCGAACTGGTCGCCGCCGCGTAGAACGCGGGCCACCGAGAGGCCATCCGGCCTCGCCTGAGCCTTACAAGACCTCGGACGAGTGAAGCACTCTAGGTGGCAAGTCCGCACCGCGTCGGAGGGTAAGTACTGACAACGATGATCGAAGGCAATGGCTTCCTCTTCATAACATGATCCATGGTGGGCGGTACCGGTTCGATTCCCCGGTGAGACCCGTGACGCCATGCTCCCGCCTTTAGCCGCCCGCAAATAGGGCCGTTCAGCACCAGACGCGGTTTTGAGAAGACAATTCTCGGCCTGCTGGAAGGGTCCTTTGCCCCTTCCCCCGCGTCGCGACTGCGCGGAGGATGAGATGCCATAGAGGGGAGCCAGATGAGGACGCCTTCGGAAGATCTCGATCTCTTGCACGTCGTTCGTCGCCAGTTCGATCGTGCCGCTCCGTTCGTGCGCCCGCTCGAGGGTTGGCGGGGCATCGCCGAGCTGTTGTTCGAGCCAGAGCGGACCATCAAGGTGACAGTGCCCGTCGTGCTCGACGACGGCTTCGTACACAACTTCCAGGGCTATCGCGTGTTGCACGACGACGTGCGCGGGCCGGGGAAGGGGGGCATCCGCTTCCATCCGGGCGTCGACGAGAACGAGGTCAAGGCGCTCGCTGCGTTGATGACCTGGAAGTGCGCCCTCACCGACATTCCCTTCGGTGGTGCCAAAGGTGGCGTGGCCTGCGATACCAAGACCCTGTCGGAGGGTGAAAAACGGCGGATCACTCGACGGTTCATCGCCACGCTTGGAGATGAACTCGGGCCGCACACGGACATCCCAGCACCGGACCTCTACACCGACTCACAGACCATGGCGTGGGTCTATGACACGTACTCGATGATGCACCCAGGCCAGAACAACCTACCGGTGGTCACCGGGAAGCCGCTAGACCTCGGCGGCTCGGAAGGACGAGAGACCGCCACCGCGCAGGGCTTGTTCTACGTACTCGAGCACCTGATCTCCATCGGCGCACTACCGAGCCTGCCCGACTTGTCGAGCATGTTGGTGGCCATTCAGGGATTTGGGAACGCCGGCCGAAACGCCGCCCGTATCTTCAGGAAGGCGGGGGCCCGCATCGTCGCAGTCAGTGACAGCCAGGGCGGGATCCACGATCCAGACGGTCTGGACCTGGCACAGGTGGAGCTGCACAAGGACGAGACCGGGTCGGTCGTCGAACTGTCGGGTACCGAGCCTCTTGATCACCGAGAAGTGCTCCAAATTGAGTGCGACGTCTTGATCCCGGCGGCCATCCAGACCGAGATCACCACCGCGAACGCTGAGCAGATCGCGGCCAAGGTGGTCATCGAGGCCGCCAACGGGCCAACCACTCCTGAAGCCGACGACATCCTCGTGGGTCGCGGCATCCCCGTCGTGCCGGACATTCTTAGCGCCGCTGGCGGGGTGGTGGTCTCCTACTTCGAGTGGGCCCAGAATCTGGCTCACGAGCATTGGACCGAGGCGGAGGTCCAGGGCCGTCTCCGTACGACGATGTTCAGTGCAACCGATGCGATGGTCACCACCCGAGCAGCGCTGCTCGACCAGCTAGACCAATACCAGGATGCGTGGGTCAACGTACGACCCGACAACGCGCCGTTGCCGCGCCCGACGCTACGCACCGCGGCTCACGTCGTCGCAGTGAAGCGCTGCCGGCGGGCAACCGAGCAGCGGGGGATCTGGCCATAGAGCGGACCTGGCTCCTGCGGCCTGCCGTTGACGGGAGTGCACGCCCACCCGACGCATCGCGGCCTTTGCCTCTGTCTTCCTCGATGCGGAATAGGGACCATGGTGGAACGGGAGGGACCCTGCCGACATCCATTCCGTAGCGGTCGACGGCTAGTTCGCGAGAGTCGGTGGATCGCGACAGCCGACAGTCGCGATCCCAGAACAGATTGTCCAGAGATCTCGTTCCGCCGTCTCTAGGCCATAGTTGTGGCTCAAGCTGCCGCACAGATCAGCTGTGCCGGAATGGTGTAGGACAGACCAGGGACAGCGCGTTGACCCCAGAGTCGCAGCGATCCGAGCGAGCGTGGTTAATGCCAGAGTGGTTCGGTGTTGATTGGGGCCTCAGCGTTCCAGGTACGTTCTAGTTCTGCGGCTTCGGCTCTGATCGCGGCGAGTTCGGCAACAAACGCCCACACGACGACGGCAACTATGAAGGCAATCATCATGGGGACAAAGTTGTCGCTGTTGCGTCCGAACACGACGAGGGCAATGGCGGATCCAGCGGTGACGCCCATCCCGACATCGACCCATATGAGTCGCTTCGTTGCCATGACGGTTGACCTCCTGCGTAGCCCATTTCCTTATCCGGCGGCTCCCAACCACTCAGGCACCACCGTTGCGACCATCGCCGACGCTCCGAGCCGCCGCGAGGGCTGCGGCGAGCTCGGTAGCGTCATCAGCACCCCCTGACCAATATCTTCAGGGCTCGGAAGTCGGTCGGATAGAGCCGAAGGACCTGTTTGACCGGGCTTATTGGAGCGCGGGCTCGACGTCCGAAACTCGTCTCGTTGGCGGGATGTTGGGACCTTCGCCCCTAAAGACGCCGAGTTGACCGTGGTGCAATGGCGCTCGGATTATCTCTGCTGATCGGCACGCGATCACACAAGGGTTTTTGAGGTACGCCCGTGTTCATCAAGTACTACACCCAACTGGAGCGGGCCTTTCCCGAGCTGGCATCGGCCTTCACGGCGCAAGAACTTCCTCTGAACGAGTGGGCCACCGACGCCTACCGCGACGGCGAGAGGCTGACCGCCAGGATCGGCTTGGGCGGCGTCGAGGCCCCTCTGGTCGCAAAGACCGTTGAGTTCCATCTAGAGGACCGCTATGCCAGTGCGGATAGAGTCAGCCTCTCAATCAGCTGGACCGCGACCGGTCCCACTGCGCTCTTTCCTCGAATGGATGCCGATCTGATGATTCAACCACTCGGCCCAGATATGACTCAGCTCAGCTTCCAAGGTTCTTATACGCCGCCATTTGGAGTAGCCGGCGTGCTGCTAGATCGATGGGTGCTCCACCGCGTTGCCGAGGCCAGCGTGAAAAACCTCGTCGACCACGTGGCCAAGGCTCTTGGCACGGCCCCGCATGGGGGATCGGACACGAATCTGACACACACCTGACACCAGCCAGATATCACCCATCGGCAACCATGCAGTACGCCATGGCACTGGTTCGGAATGGGTAACACTGACGATCAAAGGCTTTTCTGCTGCTTGTCGTTACGTAGTAGGAGGTTCGGAATCGGTGTCGAAAAGACAGGATGTTCCCTTACAAAGAAGAGGTCGACGGTTCGGGCCCGTCGACGCCCATCGGCGCACCGCGGGAACCCCATGGAGCGGAGAGTCGATCAGGCGAAGGGATGCACCGTGGACACGTTCAACTTGACATAACTAACATTATGGGCGCACGCTCGACTCCAAGGCATTGACCGGACCCCGCGGCCGGTCAGAACCCTTCTAAGCCCCGTTTTGGATCCGTCTGGCATAGGACACCGGGCGGATCCGACGCCTCAGCGCCAAAAGGACGATCAGGTACGCGATCGGACATTCGGGGGACGCGACGCGGACGTCCCGCTACGCGATCGGACATTCGGGGACAGTCCCGAGCGCTTCTGCAGACCGCTAGATAATGCCGGTTCACGAGCGGATCTTGTGGGGGTTCTTGATGGATTCGAAGCGTGTTATGTGCGGTCGCGACTGACGGTGACGACGGGTCCTCCATGACGGTTCAGCTAGGGCCGATAGCCGGTTGTGCGCCAGCTGGGCAGGTCGTTCGCGATCTGAACCACTGATCTTTGCATTCATGCCGACGTCGGGAAGGCAGTGCCGACACTGAGCATCGCCGCCTTCCGATGAGGCTCAGGATCTTTAGCCGCCTCTGAGCTCGCGCCGTTGGGCGAGCAGCGCGGCTTCAACGCGGCTGCGGACGTGGAGCTTCTGCAAGATGTTGGTCATGTAGTGCTTCACGGTCTTTTCCGCCAGGAAGAGCCGTTCTCCGATCTCGCGGTTGGTGAGGCCGGTACCGACGAGCTCGAGGATCTCGGCTTCTCTGGAG
>CAXMPS010000031.1:0-14865 GCA_964194995.1 uncultured Gammaproteobacteria bacterium
GATGTCGCGCACGTCCCGATGTTAGTGATGACCGGGTGGTTAGTCCCAGACGAACAGGTGCTACCAGGGCCGTTCCGCCTGTTCCTCGGTCATCGGAACAGGCAACTGGAACGTCTCAGGAGTGGCCACCGCGTCATTGAGACGGTCGATGAGCTGACGCAGCCTCCCGAAGCGCCGTCGGTTGAATACGAATGTGATCCGGTCGCATTCGAGGGCATCGTTGTCGTCGACCTCGGCAGGAGCCGGGTCGGTCCGCTCGATGACCCCTTCGACAACGATGTCGGCAAACTCCCGATTGAGTTCCTCGAGTAACTCTGCGTCGGGCCCTTGCATGAGTCGGAGAATCAGCTTTCCGCCCCAGTACCTCTGGGAGTGATAGTTGGCATAGAAGTGCCTGATGTGATCGCAGGCCTCGTTGGGATCAGTGGTGTGGAAGAACAGGGCCATGTCCGACTCGGAGATAAGTCCCTGGGCCAACTGCTCGTCGCGGATGAACTGGATGATCGGACCCCAGAAGTTGGAGCCGTCAGCCTCCAACAGCACAACAGGGTGAAGGTCGCTTTTGCCAGTCTGAATCAGAGTGAGTAGCTCAAACGCCTCGTCGAGAGTTCCGAACCCTCCGGGAAGCATCACGAATGCATGGGCTTCTTTGACGAAGCCCAGCTTCCGTGTGAAGAAGTACTTGAAATTGACCGTCTTCTCAGGATCGAGGTATTGATTTGCGTCGTCCTCGAACGGGAGCCTTATGTTCACGCCGTATGAGCTGTCGACACCTGCGCCTCGGTTGGCGGCTTCCATGATTCCAGGCCCGGCTCCGGTGATGACACCCCATCCGTGTGAGGCCATGACCGAGGCAAACTGCTCGGTGAGGGCGTAGTTGGGGTCGTCGTCACCGACCCGGGCGGATCCATAGACCGTGACCTTGGGCTCTTCGTGGCGGGAGAAGACGAGGTTGGAGTACCGCATCTCCTTGAGCGCGGTGTTGATCAACTTCAGGTCGGCCCGACTGGCGCCGTCGCGATGCATTTTCAGGGCCGTGGTCACCAATTCTGCAATCAGATCCTGGTTGTCATTCTCCGACGCAGCAGCCACGAGTCGGGTTAGCTGGTGGTCGAGGTCGGGGGTTCCCAAGTCGTACGGCATGCGGGTGACGGTAGTGAGGAACAGGCTGTGATCAGTAGGGACTGACCGATGGCCCCGTTCTGACAACGGCGTTCCACACCGTTTCGTAGTGATCCCGATCGAAGAGGTCCACGTGCGGAAGAACGAAATCCTCCCATGCGTGACGCAGAGGGTCATCGCGGTCGGCAAAGATCAGAAGACCGGTGGGGAGCCTGTCGAGTGCCGAGCGAAGAGACAATGGAGTTTCGACTCGTACGTCGGTGTCCTGAGCCTCAAAGGACGTATTGATCTCGACGGTCAGACGGGCAATGGCGTCGACATACTCGCTCGTTAGCCCGGGATAGCGTGTCTTCAGCATCTCCTCGATCTGATCGCCACCGGGAAAATGTTTCTCCCAGATCACCCACCGGTCAGCGAAGGCCTTGTTGAGGGTCTGAGTACCGGCGTAATCCCTGAGGTCGGTTGGGTTCATTGTGCCAAAGACGCGCACATCCTCCCGGAGGGACACCGTTTCACCGTTGGGGAGATCGATGGCGGCATATCGGTCTAGGAGGGCATGAAGAGCGAACAGGGTCTCGGCTCCGGCGGCGTTCAACTCGGAGAGGTTGAGCAATGCAGGCCCGCGCAGCGCTCGGGTGATGTCGCCGTCTTCCCATCTGCTCTCAGTTCCGCCCTTGCCATCCCCCTGGAGGCGGGTCGAGCCGATGAGCGTGACGTCTCGGACCTCCCCAGTGAGAGGGATCCTGAAGTAGGGCAGACCCATTGCGGCCGCGAACTGCTCGATGTCGTGGTCTTTTCCCGTCCCCATGTGGCCGCGTACCGCGATGTGGAGCGGAACCAACCCGTCAGCGCCATGTCTGCGCGCCTGCTCCATCTGGGCGAATCGGTAGAGCATTCCCAGGTCCACGTAGTGGGGATCTGGCAGGGGAACTTTGCGGTTGCGAAGCTCTGCGTCTGAAAGGTCGTCGTCGACGGTGAACTTCTCCAACTCGATTCTTGGTCCTTCGCCGGTCGGATCCTCGAAGATGGCTGTCTTAGGCAATTGACTTCTCCTGTCGGTTTGTGAATTCTGAAGCTCTGAACCACCAGGTGTCGAGCCCAAACAATGCGAGGCTCCGCCGCAGGGCTCCCCGGGTGCCCTGGACCATCGCCTCGGCCAAATCCTGTGGTTTCTCTACTACCTCATGACGCTTGTAGGCGGCATCCACTGTGTGGTCGCCGATTCCGATGCCGATCACGGTGGTCCCTCCCGACTCGACCGCCGCGACCGACTTGGCCAAAGCGTCCGCCGATCCGCGTGTCATGCCGTCTGCCAGAACCATGAGCACCCGAACCTGGGCGCCGAGCCGCGCCATGCGCTCCGCGGCGTGGATCAGATTGAACTCATCGACGTTGGCTGCCTTCTCGAAGAGCGAGACCGGAGGTGCGTTCGCTGGATCGCGTCTTGCTAGCGCGTATGCCTGCCGAGGTTCTGATGCTGTGTAGAACAGCCCCGCCAACGTCGGCTCAGATTCGCGCCATCGCCTCTCGAACGGCTTGACGATGTAGTGGTTGACGGTGGTGGTCAGCCTGTCGGCGGCCGATCCTTGGGTTTGCTTCAGCCCGGCCGTTGCCGCGGACCGCCTTCGCCGGTAGTTGTCTTCGGTGTCTTCCGGACGGGCTGCGAACCCCTTGTTGAACAGTGCAACCTCAAAGTCGATCTGTAGCTCGTCGCAGAGGTGAGCCATGGTCCAAGCTCCAAGTAGCGCGGCTGGCATTGCCCAGGAAGTGCTCCTTCCACGCTCCCTCCCGGGACTCAGCATCGACGCCGATGCGTCGACCAGCAGGGACACCGCATAGGTCCTCCGGGTCCGCGCCGCGCGCCGCTCGTACAGCCGTTCATAAAGACCGGCGCCAATGAAGAGCGCGGCATGGGGGGAGACGTCGCCCTGGTCATACCCAGAACGAAGACCTCGCCTCTGGTTGGCGGCAAAGAGCGGGAACAGCTCTCCTGACACCCTGCGCTGATCGACCTCCCAACGCTTCGAGGCCTCGCTCAGCGCATTGAGTCCCTCCCGGCTGAACTTCGAGAACGAGGACGGGACGGGTGAGACGACCAGCTTGCCGGTTTGGCCGTTGGGTAGGTAAATCTCCGGAGCCTGGCTGACCCTAAGGAGTTGGTCGGTCGACTCGTCGTTGGCCAGGTCTGATGCGCCCCTGCGGTCCGACTCGCCCGAGCGGGCATCGGCCGAGCGTTTCGTGTCCTGGTAGGAATCGGAATCGGCGACGATCGGGGAGGTCATCCGAACCATGTCGACTCCCTCCGCCGCCTTCTCGGCATCGGAGTCCCGGATGATTTGGGTCTGAGCGTTGGTGGCCGACTTGGGAACCTCTGTGATGAGGCCGTTGGCCCGTGCGATGGCTTCCAGTTCCAGCGCCAGCTGAGCAACCTCCCAGGGGTCGTCGGCCTCTGCGGCGTCGGCAATGTGTCCGGTGGCATCGTCGATAGCGGTCGCGGCTCTAGCGTCGAATCGTTTCTCGAGAACTTCCCTCTCGACATAGTCGCCCGTAAGAAGAAAACATCCGAGAACAAACTGGCTCAAAGCGCCTGAACGCGAGATAGCGAGAGCCAGCGAGGACAAATACAGGTCAGACAGAACCGATCGTGCCCCCGGATAGACGGAGAGACCCTGGCGTTCTTGCCGGGCGTCCTCGAGCGAGAAGAACAGAACCTCGGCGACCGGCCGGTTCGTGTTGTCCAATGCAGTGAGCAGGTCAACTTCCGCCTCGGGCATCACCTCGCCCTCGACCGGCCAGCCTTCCGGTATAGGACGTTTCTCGTCGAAGTTGGTCGTGACCAGATGCATGACCTCGTGAAGTGCCGAGGCGAGGGCAACCTCGTCTGGAGTGACCGGCGCATTGCGGTGATAGGCCGCTTGGAAGATTCTCGGGTCGCAGACCACCTCGTCTTCGGCGGCGGCGGCCTCTGAGCCGAGCCGAACCCTGAGGTTGGGGTTCTTCGAAAGCGTGCGGGCGAATCTGGTCACGGCAGGGGCCACACGCTGGTATCGAGCCACCACAGACTCGATGGCGATGTCTTCCGGGCTGATCAGCTCAGAGAGCAAGGTCTGGTCGCGTCCGCGCATAGCCAATCATTGTCTCACGAATGTCAAGTGGTTGGTTGAGACATCCGACGTACCACTGGCAGGGCCATAAACTCCCCGACGTGCACTACGACTTCACCACTCTCCCCAACGGCCTCCGAGTCATCTCGGAGCCCATGCCCTCCCTCCGTTCGATCGCTATCGGATGCTGGATCGACACCGGAACTCGCGACGAGGTGCCCAGCGAACACGGCGCCTCTCACTTTCTCGAGCATCTCCTCTTCAAGGGCTCCGAGAAGCTCTCCGCTCGCGAGATCTCCGAGATCTTCGACTCGATCGGCGCCGAGTCGAACGCCTTCACTTCGAAGGAGACCACCTGCTATTGGACACGTCTCCTCGATCAGGATCTCGAGACGGGGTTCGACGTTCTCTCCGAGATGATCCAACGCCCCGCATTTCGTCAGAAGGAGATCGATGCCGAGCGTCATGTGGTGATCGAAGAGATCAACATGAATGAAGACGATCCCAACGACGTGGCGTTCGAGAACTTCACGACAGGGCTTTTCGCCGATCATCCTCTCGAGGCTCCGGTGTTGGGCACCAAGGACTCGATACTCGGGATGTCCCGCGACGACATCCACGGTTACTGGAATCGGCGCTACGGGGCGGGCTCAATGGTGATTGCGGCGGCAGGCTCGGTTGATCATGAAGCTCTGGTTGCCACTGTGGCCGAACGGTTCGGTGACTGGTCCGGTGATGGCGTCGATCATGAAGCGGCGGAAGCCGCGGCGTCATCCAACGTCAAGGTGACCCGGCGCGACACAGAGCAGGCTCACATCGTCCTGGGAGGGAAAGGTCTCAAGAGGTCTGACGAAAGACGTTGGGCATTTGAGATTCTGAACCACGTGATGGGTTCCGGGATGTCGTCGAGGCTGTTCCGGGAGGTGCGGGAGGAGCGTGGTCTTGCCTATGCGATCTATGCATTCCGGCTCGCATACGGCGACGCCGGTGCCTGGGGGGTTTACGTCGGCACCACGCCCAGCCAGACCGATACTGCGATGTCCGTGATCCTCGATGAGCTGGACAAGGTCGTCGCCGACGGAATCACCAAAGCCGAGTTAGACAGGGCCAAGGGATCGATGAGAGGAGGGCTGGCGCTCTCCCTAGAGGATGCCAACAGCCGCATGGTCCGCCTCGGCCGGGATGAGCTTGCCGGCATGCCGCATCTGTCCGTCGACGAGCGCCTCAAGAAGCTCGATGAGATAACTCTCGAAGACGTCCAGTCAGCGGCGAGTGACCTTTATACGTCGGAGCGTGTGATTGGCGCCACCGGGCCGTTCGACGCTGCTGATCTGACGCAGTACGTGGAGGTCTAGGACACGACGTCGAGGTCGGTCGGTCTAGTTAGTCGGCCAGTTCGAATCTGACCGACATCGGCTTCTCACCGAAGTCGATCACGCCGACAGACCCGTTCTCGGGTCTTTCCATGACCAGGCCGCCGCCGAGCTCGGCGTCCCCGATCTCAATTGGCCAGCCTTTCACGACAAAGGAACTCACGGAACCGTTGAGTGCTGTCCACAAGACCCGCTGGTTTGTCTGAAGAATCTCGACCAACTCGTCCGCGCCGTTCAACGGTGTGAGGTCGGCCCCAGGGGACGATGCCTTGTAGGACGCTTCGTAGAAGGCTGTTCCGGTGATGGAAGCCGCCATCAAAGCGAGGGCGGCCAGCGCCACACCCAAGTTTCTTCGTTCGTTGATGTGCTGCATGTACCTGTCAAGCTAAAAAGGCGAGGGCGGTTCTCACACTGCTAATTCGACGAACTGCGAAAGGACTAGTCCATAGGCCAGGAAGAAGATAAGCACCACGACGGCGACGCCCAATGGGGCTCTTTGATGGTTGGTGGCCCATCGGGCGACGGTGAAGCCGAGTACCACCCACAGAGTGACATCCAACGGCCAGGCAACCACGACAGAGTCGGTAAGTAAGCCAAAGAGTGCCGAGATCGGCCCACCTGCATAGAGGAAGGCGAGACCCACGGTCTCGCAGAGTCCGGCGCAGGAGTCCCGGTTGATGAGCGTGAGGCCGATGGCGAACAGGGCAACTCCGAATCCCAGGAGAAAGCCGGTGACTATCGCCGCGTCGCGACAGCCTGGTGCTTCGGTTTGCTTGGCCACAAGAGCGGCGATGGTAAGTCGGTGAACGAGTTATTGGGCCATTACCGTCGGAGTAGACACACACACATACCGCTGGAGAACTAATGGATCTTCGTGAAATCATGCTCGTGTTACATATTGCCGGGGTCGGCGCCTGGCTTGGCGGCAACGTCATCCAGGCAATGGTGCCGACGATGGCGGCAAAGCAGGGTGAGGAGACCGCGGCTGGCTGGTACCGGATTGCGGGCCGACTCTCGACGAGGCTCTATATGCCTGCCGCGATTCTGATCCTGGTTACCGGCGTGATCCTCGTGCTTCAAAGCGGAGAGGCCTACAGCTTCGGGAGTGTGTTCGTGACGATGGGATTTGTAATGATCGTGATTGGGGCCCTGCTCGGGAAGTTCGTGTTCGAGCCTGGCTCAGAGAGGGCAGCCGTGGCAATCGAGTCGGGCGATCAGGGCGCGATAAAGACGGCTGTCTCTCGGCTGGCGACATTCGGGACGGTTGACACCCTGCTACTGCTGTTCACTATCACCGCAATGGTTGTTCGTCTCGGGGCCTAGGAGGTCTGTCGCCTGAGCCGATACGAGGAGGCGGCGTTAAGTTCAACAGAATGAAGATTGGCATTCAGCTCCCCGAGGTGGAGCGTGAGTATCGGTGGCCGGAGATCCGCGATATTGCCCTGACCGTCGAAGCGGTCGGTTTCGACTCGATATGGGTTGGTGATCATCTCCTCTTTGAGGACGAGATCACAGGGACCAGGGGGCCATGGGAGGCGTGGTCGATGCTGGCCGCCCTCGCCGAAGCTACGGAGCGGGTCGAACTGGGTCCATTGGTGGCGGCGACGTCGTTTCATAGTCCGGCGATGCTGGCCAAGAAGGCAGCCACTGTGGATGAGATCTCGGGGGGTCGTCTCATTCTCGGACTTGGGGCAGGATGGAACCAGGTGGAATATGACGCCTTCGGGTTTCCGTACGACAACCGGGTCTCCCGATTTGAGGAAGCCTTCACCGTGATCAGAACACTTCTCCGAGAAGGGTCGATCGAGTTCGAAGGTACCTATTACACCCATCGTGGGACAGAGATTCTGCCCCGGCCACGCCCTGACATCCCACTTATGGTCGGGTCCAGCGGGCCTCGCATGCTGAGAATCACAGCTCCCCACATCGACATGTGGAACACGTGGTTTGTGTGGTTCAACAATACGGTCGACGGCCTCGCGCCGTTGGTCGCCGAGTTGGAGGCCGCCTGCGTCGATACCGGACGAGATCCGGCCACAATTCAGAAGACCGCCGCTGTCTATGTCCAGTTGTCACGTGGTGGGGGTCGGATCGCGGGAAGCGAAGCGCGGCCCAAGGCCGAACCCATCGCCGGTGACGTGTCGGCTATCGCTGAGGCCCTGGCCGGGTTCGCTTTGGCGGATATTGATCATCTGCAACTGGTCGTCGACCCGATCGACGCCGCCGCGGTCGAGGAGCTGGGCAAGGTGCTGGCCCTGCTTCCGTCCGATGTCCACAACTAGGGTCTGCTCGTGGAGTTGACGAGTACCAGTTTCGAAGATGGGGGAGTGATCCCTGATCGATACGCGTTGGCCAAACCGGTGCCCGGTGGCCCCGTCACTCTCTCTGACAATGTGAGCCCGCATCTGGCTTGGTCGGATGCTCCCGGAGACACCAGGTCATTCGCCATCATCTGCCACGACCCCGTGTGTCCGTCGAAACCCGACGACGTCAACCAGCCGAACCGCGAGGTGCCGGCCGATCTACCCCGGGTCGACTTCTTCCACTGGGCCGCGGTTGATCTTTCGGCCGACCTTCGACTGACCGACGAAGGCGAGTTCTCGTCGGGAGTCGTGCCACACGGCCAGCAGGTTGCAAATGGTCCATATGGATGCCGTCAAGGGTTGAACGACTACACGGGTTGGTTCAGCGGTGATCCTGACATGGAGGGCGATTACTACGGGTATGACGGGCCGGCACCGCCATGGAACGATTCACTCGTTCATCGCTACGTGTTCACTCTTTACGCGCTAGACGTCGAAAAGGCCGATGTCGAAGGCGACTTCGGCGGCCAAGATGTGAGGGCCGCCATCGCAGGCCATATTCTTGCCGAGGCCTCGGTGACGGGCACCTACACCCAGAACCCGCGTCTGCGGTAGTCGGCTCCTCGTCCATAGAAAAAGCGGCCGGGTGACCAGCCGCCTTTTCAAATTTACGGGCCGGGTGTTCCCGGCCTTCTTTAACTAACGGCGAGGACCTCTCGACTCCCGCGGTCGGGCCTCGTTGATTTTGAGGTTGCGACCTCCGAAATCCTTACCATCGAGCTCTTCGATAGCCTTCGCGCCGGCGGCGTTTTCCATTTCGACGAAACCGAAACCGCGGGAGCGGCCGGTCTCTCTGTCGTTGATGATCGCGGCCGACTCGACCGCTCCGTACTCACCGAACAGGTCTTCCAACTCCTGTGAGCTCGTGTTGAAGGAAAGATTTCCTACGTAGATGTTCATGCTGCGACTCGTCCTTTCTGATGGAGGGCCTCTTGGCGGCCCTCACCTGTGATGTCCGGTACGACCCTGCTTTCAGTCCGGTCGCAGTGAACTGCGGGATTCAAACGAGTCGCCGCCGAAGCAGCGGTCAGAACGGTAGTAGATCTGGCGGTGTTGTGGCTATTTCTTTCGGTGATGGTCAGGTGGTGATAACCGCCCCTCTTCGCCCAAGCCATCAAAGCGGTCGGTCGAGGTGGTGGCCCAGTCAGTCGCTAGCAGCCTCTTCTATGTCCACTGAGACGATGGTGATGGAGTCATGGGGCATGTCAGCGTGGTCCGTAGCCGAGCCTGCAATGTCGTCAATCACATCCAGGCCGTCAATGACATTGCCAAAGATGGTGTAGCTGTGCGGCAGTCCGGCATCTGCGTGCGTGATAAAGAATTGTGAGCCGTTGGTGTGCGGACCAGAATTGGCCATTGCCAGGGTGCCCCTGGAGTAGTCACCTGTGCCCTCGATCTCATCTCTGAACTTGTAGCCAGGGCCACCTCTTCCAGTCCCGGTGGGGTCGCCGCCTTGGACCATGAAGCCACTGATGACCCTGTGGAAGATACAGCCGCTGTAGTAGCCGTCTCTGGCGAGGAAGACGAAATTGTTGACCGTCTGAGGGCTGCGCTCTGCATCCAGGCTCAGGACGATGTCACCTCTGTTTGTGTGCAGCGTTGCCGTGTACCTCTTGGCAAGGTCAATGGTCATGTCCGGGGGTGCTGAATACTGCTTCTGTGTCATGACTGGGGAGGATAGAGGCACGAGACTGGCCCAGAATCGTTGTGAAACTCTTGGGGGTCATCCTCGACAGACACGGCGGATGTGAACTCCTGACGGGCCATGCCAAGAGGGTTGATCAGAGGCTTGGTCAGGGAGTCGCTACTCGCTGCGGAGGTCGGCGAGGGCGGAGGCGGCGGCACCCTCCCGCTCATTTCTGGTGATCTCGAGCGGTTCGGGTATCGAGACGCGACCATGTGCGATGTCGTCTTCCATCAGAAGGCGCAGTTTGGTCATTCCTTCTTTGATCCGCGACTTGGCAATGAGGTAAAACACCGGGACGCCAATAAGTCGCTCGATGAGCGGGCCGCGCAGAGGCCCGTATTTCATGGTGACGCGGGTGCCCGTCCCGGCTGGCTCGATTTCGAAGATGCTCAGGAATCGACTGGAGCGGATAGCTGTGTTCTCGGTGACGATCCGCGAGAACGGCTGCCACTCGAGAACAGTGTTTGTCGATATCGAATTGTCCATGTGGAAGCACTCGTAGACGGTCCCCTGGCCCACCCGTCCATTGCGTCGATCGTGGGTCACCTGCCGTCTTGCGTTACTGAAGACGCTTCGATATTCCGGGTTGGTCAGATATCCCCATACCTGTTCTGGGGGAAGGGGATACTCCTCGACGAACCGAACCACCCTCTCCTCATCGATTTCTAAACCAGGCATCGCCTTGCTCGCCTCCCAGATCGTTGCCATGTCCATGACCCAGCCTCGAACTTTGCCGACGTCTGGGAAGACTTCCTCGTGTGCGGCCAGCTCTTCGGTGATGCCCACCAGGCCGAGTTGGTTGATGGCTGTCTGGGTGTAGAAGGTGTAGGCCATGATGCCGGTTCTCTCAACGATCGTGTTCTTCATGAGCCGGTGGATCAGGTTCACGTCGGAACTGACGAGTTCTTCTCGACCTCCAAGCTCATGTATGGCGAACTCACCGTGATGGACGAAGAACTTGAGATCGAGCGTGTTGATGTTGGCGCATGCGTTGCATTGGCAGGAAGTGTTCATCACCATCAGATCAATAGCTTTCTTGAATGCGACGTAGGTCGCCTCGATCATCTCCACGAAGGCTTGCCCTTCGAATCGGTCGGAGTCGATCGCGTAACTGAGGACGGCGTCGCCCTCCAAACCGGAAAGAGCAAGAGGTGGCCTGGTGTGGTCGATCAACAGGTCGAGCAACGTCTTGAGCACATCCTTGGCGTGCTCCAACTCCGAGTGCGACAGGTATGAGGTGTACCCGGTGATGTCGGCAACGACTAGGAAACCATGCTTGGCAGAGGTCGACATGCGAGACCGAGCCTAGGTCAGGTCGGCCTGTCCATCCTCCTCTTCGCCTCCGCATTCATGTTGCGGGATCTAGTTGAAGTAGACGGGAGTGTTCCCGGCCTTCCACTTGATCGAGCAGCCCATCGACGGCCATTGCTCGCCGGCGACAGGCGCATCGGACAGGACTGCGTCGATCGCGGTGCGGAGGTCGGCGCCGGTAACCGGGACACCGCTGTCAGGCCGTGATTCGTCGAGTCGGCCTCGGTAGGCCAGTTCGCCGTCGGCGCCGAAGAGAAAGAAATCGGGGGTGCACATCGCCGTGTAGGCCGCCGCCACGTTCTGCTCCTCGTCATACAGATACGGGAAGGTGTAGCCAAAGGTCTCGGCCTCGATCTTCATGGCATCCGGTCCGTCCTGTGGGTATTCGGCGACGTCGTTGGCGGAGATAGCCACGATGCCCAGGCCGGTGTCGGCGTAATCCGTTCCGATCGTTGCCAGCTCCTCTCGCACGTGCTTCACGTAGGGGCAGTGGTTACAGATGAACATGACCAGAAGCCCTTCCTTGTCCGAGTAGTCGGAAAGTGAGACGGTGTCGCCGGTCACTGTGTCCGGAAGGGTGAAGTCGGGAGCTCTGGTCCCGAGTGGGAGCATTGTTGATGTAACAGCCATGGGTCGAGTCTATGACTCGACCAGAGTTGTAATGACTTCGGCGAAAGCCTCGATGCTCCCCTCAATGTGAACGTCGGGCATCGACACAATGGAGTGTGAGGCGCCCGCCGCCGAATACTCCGAGAACAGATCCATATGATCCTCCGCGGTGCCGGCGTTGTTGCGCTGAGAGAATTCCTCGGCTGACGTGTTGCGGCCACGAAGAGCTTCGATGCGGTCACGGAGCGATTTGCGATCGGGCGCCACGAGGGCAGTGATGAGGTGGGTGACCTCGATCTCGGCGGGATCACGGTCCACCGCTTCGCAGTGGTCATGGAGGACGTCGACCTTGTGTCTCACCCGGTCGGGAGCGCCGAAGAAGTTGGAGGCGTCGGCATAGGAGGCGACGAGTCTGAGTGTCCTGGTCTCGCCCGACCCTCCGACAAGTATCGGAATTCGCTCCTGGATAGGCCGGGGGTAGCAAGTCAGCTCTTCGGCTTTGAACACCTTGCCCTCGAAGCTTGGAGACCCCTTGCCCCAGAGCAGCGGAAGCATCTGGAGGGTGTCTTCGAGAAGGTCATATCGATCTCCGGTGTCAGGGAATTCCCACCCGTAGCCGCGATGCTCGGCCCTGTCCCAGGCGAGGCCAATACCGCAGTTGGCTCGACCTCCCGAGAGGACGTCGAGCGTGGCGATGAGCTTCCCCAGATGGGCTGGATTCCGGTACGTGACGCCGGTGACAAGTGTGCCCAGCCGAATCCTGCTGGTCTTTGCGGCGAGATAGGAAAGCGCCGCATAGCTCTCCGGTATGTCCTCCCACGCCCTTCCCACCTGCGGGATCTGGCGGAAGTGATCCATCACCCACAGATCGCGGAATCCCGCCTCCTCGGCTCGACTCGCTATCGAACTCAGCTGCTCCGCTCGCTTCTCGGGCCCGTCGGGCCAATCGAACCGGCTCAGGGTCAGCCCGAACGTGTGTGACGCGGAGGGTGAAGCTGTCGTCTCTGGCTCAGCATCCGGCATCGAGGCGAATTGTGGGGGCACCACCGCGATCGCCTGCTCGGTGAGCACACCGTCGAAACCATCGTCACGGATGGTGTCGGACACCTTGGAGAAGCGAGCGACCTGCTTGCGAAGAACTGCCTTGGGTACCGGGGCGTCTCGTTTGGAGTTGCGTCGTTCGCATTCCTCACCGGGTGTGTCGAATAGGACGGCATAGATAGGCATGTCGAAACCGTGGGCTGTCTCGATCCAGCCGGCTCGGCGTTTCGCATCGAATCCCAGGGTGTCGATGACTGTGGTCAGGCGTCGGCGGAGTCGCTCCTCGACGATTGTCTCGAGGAATGCGAAAGCGGCTCTGCTGGCCTCCTGGTCGTCGGACCCGGTTCCGACCATCGCCCTCAGAGCGTCGGAGGAGACGACCTCGTTCGCTCCAAAGTGCTCGGCAGCCCAGGTTGTCTTGCCTGCCGCGCTCGCACCGACCAGCACGACCACAGACGGCGCCGGAAGTTTGGTTTTCATGGAAGAGGGTTCTAGTCGATTGATCGGTAACCTTGCCCCGTGACACTCTCACCCCAGCGACCCTTTGGGCGCGTTGCCACGGCGATGATCACCCCGTTTGACTCCTCGGGACAGGTAGATCATCAGAAGGCCTGGCGGCTGGCCAGGCACTTATCCGACAACGGCACCGACACCCTCGTGATAACCGGGACGACCGGCGAATCACCCACATTGAGCGTCGGCGAGAAGCTGGCTCTTTACAAGACGGTGGTAGACGCGGTCCGCGAGAAGGACACACTGATCGTCGCCGGCACCGGCACCCATAACACTGCCGAGTCGGTCGAGATGACTGTGAAAGCCGGCGAACTTGGAGCGGACGGCGTCCTGGCGGTGACCCCCTATTACAACCGCCCCAGCCAGCAGGGTCTGATCGCCCACTTCACCGCAATCGCCGATGCAGGTGTTCCTGTTCTGCTCTACAACATCCCGAGCCGGACAGGCACTCTGATCGACGTCGACACCCTCGCCCGGCTTGCCGAACATGACAACATCGTCGCGGTCAAGGACGCCGTTATGGACATAGATTTCACTTCTGAGACCGTCGATCGTGTGCCTCTACTCCCGGTCTACTCAGGTCAGGACTCGTACACACTCCCCATGATGTCGGTAGGAGCGGTAGGCGTGGTGTCGGTGATCGCTCATCTGGCCGGCCGTGTCGTCGCTGCAATGGTCAAGGCTGCCGCGGCGGGAGACAGTGAGGAGGCGCGGCGACTCCACCATCTTCTCTTGCCGTTGTGTGAGGCTTGCTTCCTCGAAACCAATCCCGCTCCGGTGAAGGCTGCAATGAATCGGCTGTGGGAACCGGTGGGAGACGTTCGCCTTCCGCTGGTCGCCGCCTCCGACGACACCGTTACTACCGTCGAGAAGGCATTGGGGGTCATCCAGGGTCTATGAGCGTTTCAATCACATTTCTCGGTGGCCTGGGGGAGATCGGTCGCAACTGCGCTGCCGTGGAGATCAGGGGGAGAATCGCCCTTATCGACTGTGGCTTGATGTTTCCCGAGGAGGACATGCTCGGAGTCGATCTTGTGTTCCCTGATTGGTCCTGGCTAGCGGAGCGATCCGGTGATGTGGATTGCGTGATCATCACACACGGTCACGAGGACCACATGGGTGCCCTTGCCTACTTCCTCAGGGAAATCAACGTACCGGTTTATGGCACCAGGTTGACGATGGAGATGGCGAGTGGCCGGATTGACGAGTTGGGCGTCGACGCCGAGCTGAGAACTATCGATTCAAAGAAGTGGGTCGAACACGGGCCGTTCCGGTTCCAGATGATCCCGGTCACTCACTCGGTCCCGGAGGCATCGGCCGTGGTGCTCGATACTCCGGAAGGGATCGTCATCCATTCGGGCGACTTCAAACTGGACCCCACGCCGATTGATGGGAGACCCACAGACCTTCCGGCGTTCGCCTCCCTCGGGAACCGTGGAGTGCGGCTCCTGTTGTCGGACTCCACCAACGCCGAGAAGCCGGGTTTCGAGCCGTCCGAGAGCTCGGTTGGCCAGCCCATCGCGGATGTGGTTCGAGACGCCCCAGGTCGAGTGATTGCTGCATGTTTCTCTTCACACGTCCACCGTGTGCAACAGATTGCCAACGCCGGCGTCGCCGCTGGCCGGAAGGTCGCCTTCTTCGGCCGATCGATGCACAAGAACACCACGATTGCCGCCGAGTTGGGCGTCCTCAAGGTCCCCGATCGGTCCGTGATGGACATCAAGGACCTGGGGGACCTCCCA
>CAXMPS010000032.1:0-7497 GCA_964194995.1 uncultured Gammaproteobacteria bacterium
CCTCGACCACGGCCTCGGTGGTTCGACGACGAACTGGAACGCGATCGCTCCCCGGCTTGCCGACCGGTCTCATGTCGTTGCGATGGATCTCCCCGGGTTCGGCCTCACTCCCCCGGGCCGTGATTTCAAGCTGAAAACCCATCAGGCTGCCCTCGAGGCGTTCATTCAGACACTGGAAACGCCAGTGACCCTGGTCGGGAACTCGACAGGCGGGCTTATCTCAGAGATGGTCGCCGCCACCCGGCCCGAATTGGTGAATCGTTTGATCCTCATTTCCCCGGCTACACCATGGGTGTTCCCCGACGATCGGCTCGACTGGCCAACCGTCTATCGGCTCGTGATACAGGCAACTCCTCTCATCGGAGCCGCATACGGCCGGTACATGTTGCGTCGCTACAGCCCTGAGGAGCTGGTCAGGCTCGGAGTCCAGTCGGTCGCATACAAGGCCGGGCGTGTGCCATTGGAAATCGTCGAGGACACCATCGACCTCCACCGCGTCAGGCGGCATCTCCCCTGGGCGACCTGGGCCACCAACCGGACTGCGACCTCCATAGCTCTCCTATACGCCCGGAAGGGCGAGTTCGCCAGGATGATTCGCGAGATCGAGGCTCCGACACTGGTGCTTCAGGGGCTGGAGGACCACATTATCTCTCCCACAGCGGTCGAGTGGTTGTGCTCACTGCGCCCCGAGTGGACTCTCGTTCAGATGGATGACACCGGCCATACCCCTCAACTGGATGCTCCGCTGCGCACCGTCGGGATCATCGAGCAGTGGCTCGCCGCATCCGATCCGGTGTCGCTCAGAGCCTGAACCGGAACCCTCACTAGGATCGGCCCGATGTCAGCCGACCTCGGGAGGACACTCGGGGACGAATACGTCCATCAGCTAGCCGATAGTGATCCTGTAGAGACCAAGGAGTGGATCGAGTCTCTTGACGCGGTCGTCGCCGAGTACGGGCCCGATCGTGCCCGATTCCTGGTTGCCAAGCTGATCGAGAGAGCCCACGAGACCAGTCTCGGCGTTCCCGGCGCCGTAACGACCCCCTATATCAACTCCATTCCCCCCGAGGAGGAGCCGGAGTTCCCCGGTGACGAAGGACTCGAGAGACGTATCCGCCGTTTCATTCGATGGAACGCAGCCGTCATGGTGATCAAGGCCAACCATCGCGAGAAGGGAATTGGTGGCCACCTCTCGACCTTCGCTTCGTCGGCCACCCTGTATGAGATCGGTTTCAACCATTTCTTCCGCGGAAAGAATGCGCCCGGTGGAGGGGACCACATATATTTCCAGGGCCACGCCGCCCCCGGCGTGTATGCCCGTGCCTATCTCGAGGGCCGTTTCGACGAGAAGCATCTCGACAACTTCAGGTTCGAGATCGACGGAGACGGACTTTCGTCCTACCCACACCCGCGTCTCATGCCCGACTTCTGGGAATTCCCCACTGTCTCCATGGGCATCGGCCCGATCAACTCGATATATCACGCCCGGTTCAACAAATATCTGACCAACCGCGGGCTTGACGACACATCCGATTCCAGGGTCTGGTGCTTCATCGGAGACGGTGAGACCGACGAGCCAGAGACTCTCGGGGCGATATCGCTGGCAAGCCGGGAACGCCTCGACAACCTCACTTGGGTGATCAACTGCAACCTTCAGCGACTCGACGGGCCAGTCCGGGGCAACGGTCAAATCATCACGGAGTTGGAGGCCGTCTTCCGCGGTGCCGGATGGAATGTCATCAAGGTCATCTGGGGAGGCGGTTGGGATCCGCTTCTGGCCCGGGACCACGACGGCGCCCTCGTCAACGTGATGGGCACGACGGTCGACGGCGAGTACCAACGTTATAAGGCTGAGGACGGCGCTTACGTGCGTGATCACTTCTTCGGAAAGGACCCCCGCACCAAAGAGATGGTTGCCGACATGTCCGACGCCGAGATTTGGGCCTTGCGCCGAGGCGGACTCGATTTTCGCAAGGTTTACGCTGCGTACAAAGTGGCCACCGAGCTCGACAACGGAAAGCCCACGGTCATCCTTGCCAAGACGATCAAGGGCTGGACTCTCGGCCCCGACGTCGAAGGACGCAACGCCACCCACCAGATCAAAGAGCTGACCAATAAACAGCTGATGGATCTTCGAGCAACCCTGCACCTCGAGAACGAGATATCCGCCGAGTCCCTCGAAAGTGACAAGGAGCCCCCCTACTACCGGCCCGGGCCGGGCACACCTGAGCTCGAATACCTCCGGGCGCGTCGCGACTCCCTGGGAGGGCCCCTTCCAAGCCGGATAGTTACCGAAACACCGCTGCCTCTCCCCGGCAACGAGGCCTATTCCGAGATCTATGCCGGATCCGGGAAGGTGGAGGCCTCGACCACCTCGGCATTCATCCGCCTGTTGCGCAACCTGGCCAGGGCAGAAGGGTTTGGCGAGAGAATTGTGCCCATAGTTCCCGACGAGGCGAGAACCTTCGGCATGGACTCACTGTTTCGCGAGCTCAAGATCTATGCCAGCGAGGGCCAGCTCTACGAGCCGGTTGATGCAGCGATGCTCTTGTCCTACGCCGAAAGCCAGGACGGTCAAATCCTCGAAGAGGGAATTACCGAAGCCGGCTCCCTGGCATCCTGGATTGCCGCGGCCACGTCCTATGCCATTCGTGGCGTCCCGATGATCCCCTTCTTCATCTTCTACTCGATGTTCGGATTCCAGCGGGTCGGAGACCTGATCTGGTCGGCTGCGGATTCGCGAGCTCGGGGCTTCCTTCTCGGCGCAACCGCCGGTAGAACCACGCTTCAAGGCGAGGGGCTCCAGCACCAGGACGGGCACAGTCTCGTCCTTGCCGGAACGGTCCCCGTCTGCCAGGCCTACGACCCCGCGTTTGCCTACGAGGTGGGCACCATCGTCGAGGATGGCCTGAAACGTATGTACGGGCCCAACGCCGAGGACATCTTCTATTACCTCACGCTCTACAACGAGAACTACAGCCAGCCGTCCCGGCCCGAGGGTGCCGAACGAGGGATCATCGAGGGTCTCTACAAGTGGCAGGATGCGCCTCAGACATCCGGCCCGAAGGCTGCGATCCTCTTCTCCGGCTCGGCCAACCTCGCTGCCAGGGAGGCCGTCACAGAGCTGGCCGAGCATTACGAGATAGGAGCCGAGTTGTGGTCGGTTACTTCGTACAAGAACCTCAGGGAGGACGCGCTGTCCGCCGACCGGTGGAACCGGCTCCACCCAAGCAAGCCCGGGCGAGTCCCCGTTATCACCGAGAGGCTGTCGGAGGCTCCCCGGTCCAAGATTGCGGTGACCGACTTCATGACCCTGGTTCCGGATCAAGTGTCTCGTTGGGTTCCGGGAACCTATGTCATCCTGGGCACAGACGGGTTTGGCCGCTCCGACTCACGAACTGCACTGCGCCGGTTCTTCGAGACCGACACCGGAAACATCGTCGTGGCCACCCTTTCGGCCCTCGCCAAGGACGGCGCCTTGACTCGATCCGTAGTCGATGACGCCCTCGATCGTTACGGAATCGACCCCGATCAACCAGACCCGGCCACCCAGCACCGATGACCCGCTACCGCGATCTCGTGGAGGCGGCGAGAGCCAGAATCGATGAGATCGACCCCGGCGACCTCGAGACTGCGTTGGAATCGGTCTTTGTCATCGATGTCAGAGAGGCCGACGAGCATGATCAGGGAGCCGTTCCCGGGGCGCGACTGATACCGCGAGGTCTCTTGGAGCGTGATGTCGCCGGTCTGGTGCCGGACAGATCGACCAGGATCGTCGTCTATTGCGCCAGTGGATCTCGGTCTGTCCTGGCCGCGGCCAGCCTCCAGGAGATGGGATATGGAAATGTGTCGTCGCTAGTTGGCGGATTCGAACGGTGGAAGTCTGAAGGCCGTACATGGCGGACAGGGGAAGGTCTCACGTCCGACCAGCGGAACCGCTACTCGCGCCATGTCCTTCTTCCGGAAGTCGGAGAGGCAGGTCAGACCAAGCTGCTCGAATCAAGGGTTCTGATGATCGGCGCCGGGGGCCTCGGCTCTCCCGCTGCCATCTATCTGGCTGCAGCCGGTGTTGGGACCATCGGAGTCGTCGATGACGACGTTGTCGACTCCACCAACCTTCAACGTCAGATTCTCCACAACCTCGACCGGATCGGCATGCACAAGACCGACTCGGCTAGAGAGACTCTCACAGCCCTCAACCCGGACGTGAAGGTGATCACCCACACCGAGCGTCTCTCTGCCGAGAACGCCATCGAGATTATGTCGGGCTACGACGTCGTTGTGGATGGAGGGGACAACTTCCCCACCCGGTATCTCGTCAACGACGCCTCACTGCATCTACAAGTCCCTGTAGTTCATGGTGCGATTTTCCGGTTCGAGGGACAAGCGTCGGTGTTCCATCCCTACGAAGGACCCTGCTACCGATGCCTCTTTCCCGAGCCACCCCCACCAGAATTGGCGCCGTCCTGCGCCGAGGCCGGTGTGCTGGGGGTCCTACCCGGAGTCATCGGCTCGATCGAAGCCATGGAGGCAATCAAGATGCTGCTCGGGATCGGGGAGACACTCGTTGGGCGCCTGTTGATCTATGACGCTCTCGATCAGGAGTTCAACACGGTCAAGATCGACCGCAACCCGGAGTGCCCGGCCTGTGGCGACCCGGAGAGGCCCCCAAGAATCGTGCAATACGACGACACGTGTCTTCCCGGCGGGAACGTTGAAAGATCCACTGCGTCTGTCTGACGATATTCGCGAGGCGATCCTGGCCCACGCCGACAACTGCGCCCCTGACGAGTGTTGTGGCCTCCTCGCGTCTGACGACGCCGGAAGCGTGCGCTTCGCCTATCCGCTGACCAACTGCCGGCCCTCACCGCTTACGTATACCGTCGACCCTGACGAGCACTTTGCCGCGCTCCAGCACGCCGAGACACGAGGCTGGACCCTATCCGGGGCATTCCATTCCCACCCCAAGGGGCCGGCCAGTCCGTCGGTGATCGATGTCCAGAAGGCGCTCGAACCGGACTGGGTTTATCTCATAGTGGGCGGCGGTCAGCTGAGGGGATTCCAGATTCGCGACAGAGAGGCCGTGGAAGTCGAGCTGATTTAGAGGCCGTACGTGGCGATCTCAATCAGGTTCCCGTCCGGGTCCCGAAAATAGACCGAGTTCATCTGCCCTCGGGCGCAGGTCTGGGCCACGGGGCCTTCTTCTATCTCGATTTCAGCTGATTGCAGCCTGGTAATGACCTCATCGAGAGTGAGATCGGTTACGAAACAGATATCCAGTGATCCAGGCTCGGGCCTGGTCGCATGGGGCTCGAGAGGAGCGGTAGCAGGATGGAGATTGATCTTCTGATCTCCCACCTGGATCGCCAACTTCCCGTCGTCGAACCGGACTAACTCAGCCCCAAGGACGTCGACATAGAACTTCACGGTGGCATCGAGGTCGGAGGCAGTGAGGACAACGTGATCAATGGAGCGGAGCACGATGCCACGCTACCCAGCATGAGGGCTGTGGCGGGGTGGGCGTTTCTGTTTCTGGGATTTTTTCGATTTCTTTGAGGATGGGCTGTTTTGGGGCGGTTTCTCTCGGACCTGGCGCGGTTACGTTCGGGCTATGGAGTGAGAGAAGGTTTCCAACGATCAGCTAGATCAGGGTCTCGGCCAGTTCTTGGGTTTTGTTTCGACTGGGCTGGCGATGGTGTGTGAACGGCTGCGGGAGGCCGACCGTCGCCAGCAGTTCTGGCGGACGGCCCGCCTCGTACTCCACCCACGGCTCAAAGCCCTGTTCTGTACCTAGGGGCAGCCACCCCCGCCACCCAGTCTCGATCCTGATCAGATGGTCTGTGACAGGCCACCGTCAACCACCATGATTTCACCCGTGGTGTAGGTATTGGTGACCAGCGCAACTACGGCCCTGGCTATGTCGTCGGGCGTGGCCGATCGCCGCAGAGGCGCTTGGGTCGCCACCAACTCGTGCAACTCATCCCAGTCTGCTGTCCAGGGAGTGCTCACCAGACCCGGCGCCACGGCATTGACCCGCACCGGCCCGCACGACTTCGCCAGCAGAACTGTCAACTGGTTGAGTGCGGCTTTTGTCATCGAGTAGGCGATTGAGCTCCCGATGGGCCGGACACCTGCGATCGAGGTGACATTGACCACGTTGCCGTCCGGAGCCTCCCTGAGATGCGGCATGGCAGCTTTGGTCAACCACCAGGTACCAAAGACATTGACATCGAAGGTCCGGCGGAAGATCTCATCGGTGAGAGATACCAGGTCCTCATGGGGCACAGTGGTAGTCCACCCCGCGTTGTTGACCAGGATGTCGAGCCGGCCAAAACGATGGAGGGCCGCATCGATAAGAGCGATGCCTTGATCCTGTTCGCTGATATCTGCCTGAACGTAGATCGACTCGATCGGAAGCGACCCCGCAACCGACTCGCCGGCGACGACCGAGGTAGCCGAGTTGACCACCACATGAGCACCCACGTCGGCCAGCCGGCGTGCGGCGGCCTCCCCGATTCCGCTCGACGATCCGGTGACTATGGCGACCTTTCCTTCGAGTTCTGCCACGCTCAAACCCTTTCACTGCCTATCGCCATGATGACAGACCCGAAGCTGGGTAATGCCTACCACTCTCCACAACCCCGCTCTGGAAGCGGGGCCGGCCGAATCGCCGAACAGGCCATCGCAGCCTGAATCGTCGGCTACTCAGCCGGAACGTTGAATGTGACGCCACTCCTCCCAAACGGGGAGTCGGTAGAAGTGTCTCCTGTGGCCGCCGAAGAAGGACCACCGAGGGACGGCCCGGCACATCCAGCCAGCGCTATCGCGTTTCCGGCGAGTAAAAGAAGGCAGCGAATTCTCGCTGTCTATTCAACAATGAGCACTCCGGCCATCCCGCCGCCGTCGGCATTCCCGTGATAGGTGCAGAAGAAGGTGTATTCGCCGGCTTCGCTGTAGGTGATGACAGCCTCGTCGCCCTCGAACTGGTCCAGGCTCCCGAATACATCCTCGGTAGACCACACTTCATCGCCATCAACCGAATTGTGAGAACTGCGACCCGCACCGACCCAGTTGACTGAGCCGCCCACCGGGATCTGAATCTCGGTGAATTCGAAGCGGTTGTCGAACATCTTCACGGTCACATCGTCGCCTGCGATGACCTCCCCGTCGGCTCCTCCATCGTCACCACCACAAGCCACAAGCACAAATGTCGCGATCAGGGCCACGATGAGGGCCCTGATTTTCATCTATTCGCCACTCCCGAACAGCTTCTTGATCGAAGCCCACAGAGACGCAAAGAACAGCGATATCCCTCGAACCTCTGATGACTTTATCTCTGCAGCCTCTTCGACGGTTTCGGCCTCGAGCTTTGCCTCCAAACAGGACACGAATTCTACGATAAGACGCCGCGACATCTCGTTGATGAGGCCGGTTCGGCCGAACTGGGCTGCCGGCCCCGACAGGGTCACATCGGCCTCGATGCTGACCTTTGACCCG
>CAXMPS010000033.1:0-3494 GCA_964194995.1 uncultured Gammaproteobacteria bacterium
CTGCTCTATCGAACGCTACAACAAGATGGCCTTCCGAGATACTCCAGAGGTTGTCGCCGTCAACCACGACAACGGACTCCTTGCCGACATGTGTGCCGACCTGGATCGGAAGGTGGCCGGGGCTCATTGCCGGGGACGCGATGGCCACCGCGCCGAGGAGAGCGACGAGCACCAACCCGATGAGGGCGCTGACTCGAGCGAGCTCATATCCCATGTCGCGAAGGTATGACGTCCAACGTGGCGATGGAAGAGGGTTACGATCGGCTCAGCCCACAGATGGAGTCCTGATGAAGGTTCGAATAGGAGTCGCCGAAACCAGCAAGGTCGTCGAGTTGGAGGTTGACGACGTCGACAGCTTCAAGAGCGAACTCGAGCGCGCTGTCTCCGAGGGGGGACTCGCCTGGTTTACCGACACCAAGGGTGGAGACGTCGCTATCCCTGGCAGGAGCGTGGCGTTTGTGGAGATCGAGGCATCGGAAAGCAGCCAAGCGGTCGGTTTCGCTCCTGCCGTGTAGTGATCGGGGGATCACCGATTGGTCATTCCTTCCCAGCGGGAGGTGGGCGACTAAGTCAGGAGCGAGGAGTCCGCTGAACAATGCATGTCACCTATCTTGACGACCAGATCATCGCCACTCGCGGTGTCCTCTGCCCCGCCATTCCGCACCGAGGAGTGGCGAAACCTCGTCCTTGCGTGTGGCGCGCCTGGCCGCCGATCTGACCAACGGCGTTATTCAGCAGACTCCTAGACGGCGCGGCGACGACGCTCACCGAGCCAACGCTTGCGGAGACGTCTCCGATCGTCCTCGGCATAGCCGCCCCAGACCCCAGACTCCTGGTTGGTCTCGAGGGCATACTGGAGGCAGTCTTCCTGAACGGTACAGGTTGAGCAGATGGCAATGGCGGCCTCGATCTGGTCTACGGCAGGCCCTGTGGTGCCTACCGGAAAGAAGAGGCTGGCCTCAGAGTCCCGGCACGATGCCAGATCTCGCCAGTCAGTGGTGATTGTTGTGAGCACTCAAATTCCTTCGCTTTGTGATCTTTTTCACAAGGGTCTCCGCGCCTTTAAAGGGGGGAGACCGGGGGGGATTCCGGCAGCAAATGTACTGGCCAAATCTTCCCTTGTAAACGGATTTCTCAGATTTTGTCAATGAGTTCGAACCCAAAGGTGATCGGCCACCGAGGCTGGCCAGCCCGATTCCCCGGCAACACGCTCGCCGGATTCCTGGCTGCCATCTCCGTCGTTGACGCTTTCGAACTCGATGTTCGACGCTCCTCCGATGGGAAACTCGTCCTGTCTCACGACCCGATCCTGGGTTCCATGGAAGTGGCGGCCCACCCTTGGTCGGTCCTTGCCGAGGCGGATCTGGGAGATGGTCATCGACCTGCGCTCCTCGATGAGGTGCTCTCTTCGATCCCGACGATTCCGGTCCAGATAGAGATCAAGAACGACCCGATTCAACCCGGGTACGAGCCTGACCACCGACTGGCTCTCGATGCGGCCGATCGTGCCCGACCTGGCGACGTCGTGACGTCTTTCAATTGGGCGACTGTCGCTGCGGTCCGCCGGGCTTTTCCCGACGTGCCAACCGGAATCATCCTCAGCCGGCACCACGATTTGCGCGATGCCGCTGAACACTGTTTGGACGTAGGCCATCAGCTTCTGGTTCCCGACTACCACCTGATAGATACCCCGGTTGCCGACTATTCGGCCGGCCTCGAGATGACGCCATTCACGGTGAATCAGGCGGATCTGGCCAACGAGTTGGTCGGACTAGGGGTCTCGGGCATCATTACTGACGACCCCTTGGAGATCGCCGCGATTCGGAGCAAGGAATGACTATCAAAGATGAGCTTGCCGCCGAGTTGAAAGATGCGATGAAGGCTAAGGATGGCCCTCGGCGGGACGTTATTCGCCAGGTAGAGACGGAGGTCTCCACTGCCAAGAGCGATCCAGGTTTCGAGGGCGAGATAGATGACGCTCTGTATGTGAGGGTGATCGGCTCCTACGTGAAGAAGATGGAGAAGACTCGGGTCGAGTACACCGGATACGGCGAGCGCGGCGCCGCCATGGCCGAGAAGCTCGCCTTTGAGGTGGAGTACCTGTCCCGCTGGCTTCCCTCGAAGCTCGACGAACCGGCGACCCGAGATCTGATTGTGGCGGCTATCGCCGAGATGGGCGTTGCCGGCGACGACAAGGCCGCCGGTCGAGTCATCGGCCACCTCATGAAGACCTCGGGCAAGGATCTCGACGGTGGGTTGGTCAACAGACTGGTCCGGGAGCAGCTCTCGGGCGGTTGAGCCTCCCCAACTATGAACCGATGCTGGCGACCAGGTGGGACCAGCCTTTCGACGATGAGAATTGGTGGTTCGAGGTCAAGTGGGACGGCTACCGGGCAGTAGTCGGCTCAGATCAGGGAACAATTCGGGCCCGGTCCCGGCGCGGACTCGATCTCACCGGAACATTTCCCGAGTTGGCTTCTACCCCGATTCCGGATGGAGTCGTGGTCGATGGGGAGATCGTGGCCTTTGACGACGAGGGTCGACCATCCTTCTCACGACTGCAGCGCCGCAGTGGTTTCGGTGGTATGGGAACGGTGGCGAAGGTCGGTGTCAACCTCGTCGTCTTCGACCTTCTCCACGACAAGGAGCCTCTGATCGGCCTCCCATACGAAGTGCGACGGGAGAAGCTCGAGGCGTTGGGCCTTCCCCCTCCCATCGTTGTGCCCGAGTCGACTCAGACCTCGGGGCGGGTCTTGTTCGAGGCCGTCAAGGAAAAAGGCGTCGAGGGCATTGTCGCCAAGCGACTGGGGTCGACCTACCTGCCCGGCCGTAGGTCTACGGACTGGCGCAAGGTGTCGGTGCGACACCGGCTTCGGGCCGTGGTCGGCGGCTATGTCCCTGGCGGGGGAGGTCGTGCCGCGACCTTCGGCTCTGTCCTCGTTGGGCTGTACGACGGGCCGCGTCTTCGTTGGATCGGAGCAGTTGGGTCCGGTTTCGACGAGGCGGCGCTGGCGGCCTTCAGCCCTGCGCTCGCCCAGTTGGAAAGGCCTTCAAGCCCATTCGTCAACGAAGTCGCTGTCCCACAGACCCCGGTCTGGGTCGAGCCGGGGATCGTAGTCTCTGTCGAGTACAAGGAATGGACCAATGACCTGCATCTTCGTGCTCCCGTTTACAAAGGAATCGAGATTGCGGAGCCGGAAAGTGTGACCTGGGAGGAGGAAGGTCCCGGCGAGGAGTCTGCTGATTAATGCCGTTCGCCGAGGATGAGTGACATGCATTGTTCAGCGGGCTCCTAACCTGCGGCAGCCTGCTTGGTCTTGGTGGCTTCGACGGAAGCCTTGAGAGCTTCGAGTAGATCGACGACCTTGGTGGGCTCTGGCGAAGTCGGGGCAACGATCTCCTCGCCGGCCACCTTCTTTTCAGCCAGCTCCTCGATCGTCTCGCGAGATCTGTCGACGTAATCCTCGGCGGCGAAAGGCCTGGTCAGGTTGTCG
>CAXMPS010000034.1:0-18663 GCA_964194995.1 uncultured Gammaproteobacteria bacterium
TCTTTTCCGGCCGATTCTCCGGCATGGATAGTGAGACGCAGACCGCTCTCCCGTACAAAGCGGCAGGCTGCGACATGCTTCTCAGGGGGATGTCCTGCCTCCGGTCCGGCAAGGTCGAATCCGACAACTCCTAGATGGCGGGAAGCAACGGCGAGACGGGCCAGTTCCATCGAGTCGTGAATGTGGCGCAAGGAGTCGATGATCAGCCTCCAACGGAGGCCTGACTCTGTCCCCCCGAGGCTCATCCCGGAGGCCACGGCCTCGATGACGGCAGAATGGGTCATGCCCTGTTTGCTGTGAAGCGGGGGGCAGAAACGGATCTCGGCATACACGACGCCGTCCGCTGACAGGTCTAGCGCTGCCTCATAAGCGACTCTCTCGATGGCTTCCGGTGTCTGCATCACGGCAACGGTGTGGTCGAAGGCTCTCAGATAGTTTTCCAATGAGCCTGATTCAGACTGGTCGAACCACTCGGCAAATCCCGCTTCGTGGGTGGCGGGTAGGCCTTGGTAGTCGCATGCCTCGGCCAGTTCCAGCACTGTTGCCGGCCTCACTCCTCCATCCAGGTGATCGTGGAGAAGTACCGACGGCAGGGACATTCGCACACGCTAGTGGCCCGTCTTACAGATGATTGTGGTGTCTCTCCGGCCCTCGACGTCGCTCGCGGTGTCCTCCGCCTTGACGCACCTACGGGTGCGCCTTCGTTGTGCGTCCTTGCGAGTCGGCCGCCGATGACTCGGATGACACCGCCTCCGGTCCCTCACACCATCTGTGCGACAGACCACTAGTGCCATGCACAACGCCCCTGGCTGTGCGCTCGGGTTCTCCGGTACGATGCTTTCGTGCAGTCCTATGTCGGGCACCTCCTGGTGGCAGCACCCCCGCTGATAGACCCACACTTCTGGCGGACGGTCGTGCTGATGATTCAGCATGACGAGGATGCGACGGCAGGAGTGGTGCTCAATCGTCCGACCCTCGAGCGGGTCGAAGATCATCTCGAGGCTTGGACGAGCCTGGTGCCCGAGCCCGGCATGGTGCACTATGGAGGGCCGGTTGAGCCTCAGGTCGCTATCGCGATCGTTTCGGGCGATGAAGGCGCGCCGACGGGTTTGCCAGGTGTGAGTCTTGGGGACCTGAGCGAAGAGCGGGTGCCGTCGGGCGGCCAAGCTCGAATCTATGCCGGATACTCAGGATGGACTGAAGGACAGCTCGAGGCCGAGATTCGGGAGGGGTCATGGTATGTGGTGCCCGCGTCGCCGTCCGACCCGTTCGATCCACCCGAGGAGCAGTGGGCCCGGGTCTTGAGACGGCAACGCGGTCATCTCGCACTGGTGTCTACCTTTCCCGATGACGTAAACCTCAACTGAATCCCGGCTACCTAAGGTACGCGGCGCCAGATATGGCTCTGTGCCAGCAAATACCTTCGCGAGGAAGGCACGTCCCGGCCTTGGCTACGCCTACCCTGGCCGGCGTGACCACAACGGCGCCCAAGCTGCGGCCGAGCCTCAGGAGATCCTCGCCAGGGCTGGCTGTAGAGCGCGACCTTTGGACTTCCGAGACGACAGTGGTCGTCGGCGTCGACGAGGTAGGGAGAGGTTCCTGGGCCGGGCCGTTGACGGTCGGAGCCGCCGTCGTGCCGCGCGATAGACGGGTCTACAAGATCAGGGACTCCAAGATGCTCACGGAAGGAGAACGCGAGGCACTCTTCAATCGCATCGCCGATTGGGCAGCTGCCTGGTCAGTCGGGCACGCTTCGCCAAAGGAGTGCGACGAACTCGGGATGTCGGATGCCCAGCGTCTCGCAGCGAGGAGAGCCATGGAGGGACTCTCGGTCGACGCAGACCACGTCCTGGTAGACGGCAACTGGGATTTCGTTGGAGGCGCGAGGCGAATCGTGCGTGGTGACAGCACCTCCCTCTCGATTGCCGCAGCCTCGATCCTTGCCAAGGTCACCCGCGATCGGCTGATGCGAGAAACCTCGGAGCATTTCCCGGGTTACAACTTCGAGGCCAACAAGGGGTACCCGTGCCCCATCCACAAGGCCGCCCTCCAAGCTTGGGGACCGACGTCGATCCATCGCCGATCATGGGTGTTCATGGATCATCTGATGTGGAATGGTGTGACGCGCTATCTCCGGCCTGACCCCCAGATGGCACTGCCGCTCGGCAGCTAGTAAGTATCTACTTCACACATCTGAGGATGGAGCGGGCGCCCGGCCGAGAATCAGGTCGACAGCACGGCTCCCGATCATCATCGAAGCTGCGTTCGTGTTTCCGCTGACAGTTGCCGGCATAACGGAGGCATCGGCCACTCGCAGACCGATCACACCATGAACGTTGAGGCCAGGACTCACCACGCCATTCGCACTACCGCCAATGCGACACGTCCCCACCGGGTGATAGAGAAGTTCGAAGCGATCGTGCACAAACCGACGCAAGTCATCGTCTGATGTTGCGTGACTTCCAGGCAACATCTCCTCGCCGCGGACATCGTCGAATGGTGACCCGGCGAAAATATCCCTGGCCTTTCTGACACCGCTCACCAGGGCATCAACATCGTCGGGTTCGCTGAGGTAGTTGCCGACGATACGGGGAGCCTTCCTATGGTCGTTGGACGCCGCCATGACCGTGCCCTCACTGCTCGGGTGCATGAGGAGGGATCCCAGGCTGTAGGCATGGCCTTCCAGGGGTGTCATCCCATGGTTGTCGAAGAACACGGGGCCGAAGTGGAACTCGAGATCCGGCTCTGCCAATGAGCCGTTCGATCGGACGAAGGCGCCTGCCTCCGCCACGTTCGAGGTCAGCGGTCCTCGTCGAAGAACAAGCCACTTGAGCAGATGCCGAATCGACTCAGCGTCATCGAGAGTGCCACCGGCGAGAGAGCGCTGGATAACGCCGATGATCGCGTGGTCCTGCATGTGAAGTCCGACGTGTCGACTCTCGACGATCGGTTCGACGGCAATCTCCACGAGATGCTCTGGATCGCCGATACCCGATAGCTGGAGAATCTGGGGTGATCCGAAGGCACCCGCAGCGACAATCACCTCCGAGTCGGCATAGACCCTCTCAATGCCTGCTTCTGTGATGTATTCGACACCGATGGCGCGTCCGGCTTCGATAATCACTCTCAGGCAGTGTGAATCGGTGGAGACGGTAAGCGTTGGTCGAGTCATCGCTGCGTGGAGGAAGGCGTTCGCCGCGCTCCAGCGTCGTCCCCGATTCTGTGTGACCTGGAAATAGCCCACTCCTTCCTGGGTCACGCCGTTGAAGTCGCTATTGGCAGTAAAACCGGCGTCGAGGGCTGCCTCTATGAACCTTCTCGTGTAGGTGTTGGGGCTGCGGAGGTCTTCGACCCGCACCGGACCGTCAGACCCGTGAAATTCGTCTTCGAACCGCTGGTTCGACTCCATCGCGCGAAAGACAGGAAACACTGAGTCCCAACCCCATCCGCTCGCACCCAGCGATTGCCACCGGTCGTAGTCGGAGGGGCGACCTCGGATGTAGATCATCGCGTTGATGGACGACGATCCGCCAAGTACCTTGCCACGTGGCAGAAAAAGCCTTCGTCCAGCTGCCGACATTTCGGGCTCTGATTCGAAGCCCCAGTCTCTCTTGGTCTTGAAATTCTTCGCAAACGCGGCCGGAATGGCGATATTGAGAGAGCGATCGCCTTTACCGGCTTCAATGAGGAGTACCGAGTGACTGGCCGAGAGGCCTTCGGCAATCACGCACCCGGCTGAGCCCGCGCCGACGATGATGTAGTCGAATGATCGAGCCACTGCATGGCGAGGTTACCGACAACAACGTGATCATCACGGCCGGGCAGCTAGCCCGGCCCCTGTGAGCCGCTATGAACTCATGCTGGAGGATCTGGCCGAACCTGCCGATAGGAACAATCGCAATGTCAACATTTGATGATCTTCCGGAGCTTTTCAAGAGAATCCCTATCGCCCTCTACCGGAGCACCCCCGACGGCGCGCTGGTGGAAGCGAACCCCGCATTGGCAACCCTCCTCGGGTTCGACAGCGTTGATGCGGTAAGGGAACACGTGGCTTCGGTGGAGTCGGTCTATGTCGATCCGGCCCAGCGGGCGCGTTGGATCGAGAACATTGCCCTGGCAGGAGTGATCCACGATTTTGATCTCGAACTTCGCAGAGCCGACGGTTCTACGGTGTGGGTTCGCGATTCGGCCCGAGTGATCAGGGATGATGGCGGCAACGTCGTTTTCTACGAGGGGTCTTTGATCGACGTCACCGACAAGGTGCAGGCGGAACGTGCCAGGGATGAGTTCATAGCCATCGTTTCGCATGAGCTCCGCAATCCCATCGCCGTGATGGTGGGCCTGGGCGAGGAGCTTGCCCACAACTATGACTCGTTCTCCGACATCGACCGGCAAGAAATGGCGGGTTTGATTGCGCGTCAGGCCGAGGACGCTGGGTGGCTCATCGAGGATCTGCTCGTCGCATATCGCGACGACCTAACCCAGGTCATGATCGCTCCACGCAATTTTGATCTCACCAAGCAGGTGGAGCGAGTGCTGGAGGTCGTAGACCATCCGATAGCAATCCAGGCGCACGACGGCTCAATAAACGTTCACGCCGATCCGAGGCGGGTCCGGCAGATCCTGCGCAACCTTGTCGCCAATGCCCTCAGATACGGTGGCGAGGAAGTCGCGGTGGCCTTGGTCAAATCGGGCGATCGTGTCGAAGTCCAGGTCCGAGACTCGGGTACGAAGATCAGCGATGCCGATTTGGAGATAATCTTCATGCCGTTCGAACGGGGGAGTGGACACCACCATCCCAAGTCGATCGGATTGGGTCTCAGTGTCTCCCGACGACTTGCCCGGCTCATGGAAGGTGATCTCGTGTATCGCCATGACGGGCGATGGTCCACGTTTGTGCTTTCACTTCCTTCGGCTTGAGTAGCGGCAGCTTCTAACCTCCCGACATGCGCGTATTGATAACGGGTGGCGCCGGTTTCATCGGGAGCCACACAGCTGTGGCCTTGATAGAGGCGGGTCATGAACCGGTCCTTCTCGACAACCTCTCCAACGCCCGTCGATCGGTGGTTTCCCGAATCGGTGAGATAACGGGTGTGACGCCCGAGTTCATAGAGGCTGATGTCAGAGACCGGGGCTCGGTTCACGGGGTGTTGGAGTCGGGGGTGGACGCCTGCATGCACTTCGCTGCATTGAAAGCTGTGGGCGAGTCGGTAGAGGCGCCCCTCGCCTACTACGACAACAACGTGGCAGGCACCGTGGCTCTTCTGGCGGAATTGCTCTCGGCCGGCGTGGAAACCTTTGTATTCAGCTCCTCCGCGACTGTTTATGGGGAGGCCTCGAAGCTGCCGCTCACAGAAGATATGCCCATAGGCCGGGCCACCAATCCCTACGGGTGGACGAAGATAATGATGGAGCAAATCCTCGTCGACCTGCAACATTCAAATCCGGAATGGTCGGTGTCGTTGCTCAGATACTTCAATCCCGTCGGTGCCCATCCATCCGGCCTCATCGGAGAGGACCCTGCCGGAACGCCCAACAACCTGATGCCCTACATCGCAAGGGTCGCTGCGGGATTGCTCCCGCGGCTGAGCGTGTTTGGCGGGGATTACTCCACGCCGGACGGCACCGGAGTCAGGGACTACATCCACGTCGTCGACTTGGCGATAGGGCATGTGGTGGCCCTCGAGGCTCATCTAAAGCAACCCGGAGTGTTTACCTACAACCTCGGTACCGGACGCGGCCACAGCGTGCTCGAGGTGCTGGCCGCATACGAAGAGGCTTCCGGTAAGCCGATTCCGTATCAGATCGTGGACCGGCGACCGGGGGACGTTGCCGCCAGCTGGGCGGACGTGTCCCTTGCAGAGTCGGAGCTTGGGTGGAAGACAGAACGCGATCTCGACGATATCTGCATCGACTCGTGGCGCTGGCAACAATCCGCGCGCTGACGATGGCCAGCGAAGCAAAACTCCTCGAGGCTGCTTTGAGCTGGATAGCAGCAGATCCCGATTCTGCTACCCGCAATGCCCTCCAAGGAATGGTCGACGCAGGAGACATGGAGGGTCTGGACCTGGTGATGGGCGAGGCTCTTGCGTTCGGCACCGCAGGCATCCGCGGTGAGGTAGGCCCCGGATCGGCACGGATGAATCGAGCCACGGTCATCAAGACAACGGCCGGTCTTGCCCGGTATCTCCACGATCAGGGCCGCGACAAAGCACCGGTGGTCGTGGGATTCGACGCTCGTCCTTCCAGCCGCCAGTTTGCCGAAGATGCTGTCGGGGTGCTGGCGGCCGCAGGAATCCCTGTCCGATACTTTCCGGAGGTGGCCCCGACGCCGGTTGTTGCGTTTGCTGCAAGACAGATGAACGCGGGCGCGGCGGTAGTGGTGACGGCGAGCCACAACCCGCCTGCCGACAACGGGTACAAGGTCTACAGCGCCAATGCAGCGCAGATCATCCCTCCCGAAGACGCTGATATCGCGGCGGCGATCTCGGGTGTAGGCCCTGCGAACGCCGTCGTGCGTGTCGAAGACGCCTTCGCTACGACTCATGAGCTGATCGACCAAATCGATGAGTCTCTATACGGCGACTACTACCACGCTGTCGATGAGACACGACCGTCGCCACAGACTTCCAATCTGACGTTCGTATACACACCAATGCACGGCGTTGGGGGCCGAGTGCTCGCGGAGATGTTCACCAGGGCGCGTCACACCGGGCTCACGCCGGTTTTGTCCCAGTTCGAGCCGGACGGCGCGTTCCCCACAGTCAGTTTTCCCAACCCCGAAGAGGAAGGAGCGCTCGACCTTGCACTCGAACTCGCCTCGGAGACACAGGCAGACGCGGTGCTCGCCAACGACCCGGATGCCGACCGTCTTGCCACCGCGGTACCTCACGAAGGGGGGTGGCGATT
Source organism: uncultured Gammaproteobacteria bacterium (assembly GCA_964194995.1). GTDB lineage: Bacteria > Actinomycetota > Acidimicrobiia > Spongiisociales > ZC4RG35 > JACZUI01. The sequence goes on from CAXMPS010000034.1 coordinate 6,910, forward strand.
GCTCTCTGGCAATGAGCTTGGAGCGCTGCTTGGGGACTATGTGCTCCGCAGGTGGAATCATGACGAGACACCGATTGTTGCCAACTCGATCGTTTCCAGCCCAATCCTGCAACGACTGGCCGCCAGACATGGCGCTCATCATGAGGTCACCCTTACCGGCTTCAAGTGGATCGCCAACGCCGGGTTAGCGCTCGAGAGTGGGGGAGTAGGCCGTTTCGCTTTCGGGTTCGAGGAGGCCCTCGGATACACCATTGGCAGAACCGTGCGAGACAAGGACGGGCTGTCGGCGGCCCTCGTATTTTCCGACCTTGTGACAGAGGAGCAGCGATCTGGAAGGTCGGTGCTCGATCGGCTGGTAGATATCTGGAAGGGCACCGGGCTCTGGGTCAGCGCGCAGCACTCCATTGTCCGTCCTGGCCCATCCGGCCAGTCGGCGATAGCCGACGCTGTGAGAGGGCTTGGCGATCGACCGCCATCTGAGGTCGGCGAATACCAAGTGACAGGGGTTGTCGACTACCGAATCGGCGCCGACGATCGACCAATCTGGCTCGGTGCCCAGCAGTTGATCGAGTTGCAACTGGGCGAGTCCGGCCGGGTGTTGGTTCGCCCCAGTGGAACCGAGCCGAAACTCAAGGTCTATGTCGATCTTTCCGGCGAGGTCGGATCACACCCGCACCGGGCGCATGCGGACCTGAGCGCCGCGGCGAGAGCGTTAGCCGTCTGGGTCGGAGGGTCGCTGGGTCTGTGACCTATTGGGACGAGACATCGAACGTTGATTCCGGTATCACTTTCAACGACAAGTCGACCGGGCGGCTTAACGCTTCGGCCATGTCGTCGGCCAGCGACTCAGCATCGGGCGCACCAGCCGTGTCGATCGGTGCAAACACGACCACAGTCACCTTTTCGCCCTGAACCACTATCGAACCAGCAGAAGCTCCTTCGACACCAGCCAACCAGTCTTTGACGACATCCTCAGCAATCGAGTTGGCCATGGCCTGGTCAACAATGTCCCGGCCGATCACCGCCAGCGGGATCGCCACGAGCACCAGCGAGACTGCGATCAACCCGAAGCTTCGTCGAGCTGTCTCTCCCGATTGCCCAACTTGAGTCCAGGGGCTGTATCCGGAGAGCACCAATGCGGCCCCTCCGGCAATCACGATTCCGACAAGGTTGGTCAAGAAGAGGAGAGACGCGCCCACCGCGAAAGCGAACTCGCCGTCCTGAATCGAAACCCCCACAACCGCTAGAGGTGGTACGAGGGCGACAGCAATCGCCACGCCAGGGAGCGAATTGCCCACCTTGGGATGGCTGAGGGCATACCCACCGGCTCCGCCTGCGGCGAGGGCGATCAGCAAGTCGAGAAGAGTTGGAGAAGTTCGGCTGAGCACTTGGCTATTGGCCGTTATCTCGACCAACTCAGGTGAGATGATCGCTGTGACGAACGAGACAAAGACCGCGATCAGAACACCCAATCCGACTCTTTGGAGCGCGTAAAGTGCCCTGTCGAACCAGCCCATGAGAATCCCGGCGCTGAGGGCAACGATCGGACTCATCAGGGGGGCGATGAGCATCGCTCCGATCACGACGGCCGTCGAGTCCGCTTCGACACCAAGGGCGGCTATTGCTGTGGCAAACGCCATAAGTGCTACGTAGCGGTTGGTGCCCTCCCGGGAATCCATCCCTTCGAAAATCGCCGCAGTGATCGTGTCCCGCAACTCGGGCGCCATCGTCTTGTCCTTGAGAACACCCGCAACATCGGTGGGCGCGGGCGAAGTGGGATCGTCATCTCCGAGAGCATGGACGAGGACCACGACCCCGCTGACGATCCAGGATCCTGCAACAGCGAACACAACCAATGTGATCACTGCGTCCGGGATCAGGAGGAGTGAGATGACCAGACCCAAGGAGAGAACACCGTTGACGACGGGCCAGAACGGGTCCTCGCGGTTTCTGCGCCAGGCACGAATGGCCTGGACAATTCCGAGCACGGACCGAATACCGATGATGGCTGCAATCGCGGCGCCGAGGAGGTCAATCGGTTCAGTTGGAACGAACAGAACGACGACGCCACCAACTAGGAGGATCAGACCGCGGATCAGATCACTCTGGTCTCTAGGGCGAGACGTCCGCCATCCAACGAGTTCGACGATGCCAACGGCAATCGCACCGATGCCGACCAAAAGGACGATCAGCCCCGCGAGCAGTGCAGGCCAGGTAAGAACCGCAATCGCTGCGACGATGGTGATTATCCCGCGCCAGACGGCAGGGCTGCGAACGGCGCGCGGAAAGTTCATCGGTGCCGAGGATCAACAGGCTCGGTCTTATCGAAGCGCTGTCGATAAAGGTAGATCCAGCCCAATCCGTGGATTGCCACACCGGCCAGGAGAACAACAGCCACGGCGGGATAGCCGACCAGCAGAGCCGCCAGGGCGGCGACCACCGCGGAAGACACCAAGGCAACTCTGACTCCGTTTAAAGGTCCGAACACCAAGCCAACTTTAGGCTGCGCCATCTCAGAACCACCCTTGAGCGGTGCGCGTGCCACAGTGGCTCCCGCATGAGACGACTCGCTGCGGTGTTGACGGTTGCTCTCTTGACCACTGCATGTTCGGGCACGTCCAGTGGGGGAGAGGCCCCAGACACTCCCACCACAACCGTTTCCACCCCGGAAACAACCGTGATGACCACCTTCCCGCCATCAACCTCGTCTTCCACGTCGTCCTCCACAACGACCACGGTTGTCGAGCCTCCGGCGCTGGCGGTCATAAGCGAGACGGGCGTTGTGGTGGCGGTGAGGGCAGAGACGACGGCCGGATACGTCATCACCACCCCTTGTGGTGGCATCGGATACGTCGCAAGCGGGACACCAGTAAGCGAGGTGTCTGTGGTCCTGGATCCCGGCCATGGAGGTCCGATTGACACCGGAGCGGTGGGGCGGAACGGTCTTGTCGAGAGAGATGTGAATCTCAGACTGGCAGCGGCATCCCATGCGATCCTCGAGAAACGGGGGATCGCAACCCTGCTCACCCGAACCGCCGACTATGCCGTTCCGCTCCGCATCAGAGTCGACCTGGCAGATGCCGTGAAGGCAGACATACTCGTGTCGATCCACCACAACGCTCCTACTCCCCAGGCTTCCGACACGCCCGGAACCGAAGTCTTCATCCAGTCGGACCGACCCGACTCACGACGACTGGGAAGCCTGATCTACGAGTCCACTGTTGCCGCCTTGTCTCGGGTGCCCGACATCCAATGGCATGCCGCCCCTGATGCCGGGGTCCTCATGGTGCACACCACACGGGGGGGAGACGGATACGGGATGATCAGTCTTCCTGAGACGGTCTCAGTCTTGGCTGAGTTTGCTTACATTTCCAGCCCTCCCGAAGCGGAGCTACTTGCCACCGACCTTTACCTCGACATCGCCTCCAAAGCTCTCGCAGACGCGATAGAGAACTACTTGACGACCGAACAAACTGGCTCAGGTTTCATCGAGGAGCCACGAGTCTTCAACCCGCAGCCGAGTGTTGGAGCGGCCTTGTGCGAGGAGGTAGACCTCGGCTGAGATTGTGCTTTCATCCATCCACCCTTCGGTAGGGTTTGGCCCGTTGTCATATCGAGGACAAGCGTCATGAGCGCATTCGGGAAAGACCAATTCGTTGCCGAATGCCTAGCGGCGGTACGAGCGGGTGATGGCGTAACGGCTGCGGTCAAAGAGATCGTGGACCGGGCGGTGTCCGAGCCGTCGGCAATCGAAACCGAAGTAGGCGCTCGATCCGTCAGTCCGATGATGACGATTTGGCATCGATCGGATGAGCTCACCGTGCTCCACATCGTGTGGCCACCGGATGTGGACCTGTTTGCCCACGACCACAACATGTGGGCAACGATTGGCATCTACGGCGGACGCGAGGACAACCAGTTCTACCGGCGACTACAGGACGGTCGGATCGAACCTCACACGGGCAAAACGATCGCCCAGAACGATGTGATCACGCTGGGCTCGGACGTCGTGCACTCCGTCTCCAATCCCACGAAGGACTGGACGGCGGCCCTTCATGTATACGGCGGGGAGTTCTTCACGACGCCGCGCACCATGTGGAGCAAGGAGACTCTCGAACCGATGCCGCTCGATGTCGATTTCATAAGGCAAAACCTCGAGGCAGCCGCAGCAAGGGCTCGTCTTTCCGACATTCCCGGCGAACACCCCTGAACGGTTGCCGGTCCTAATGGCACAATGGCCGTCATGGATATCGCGACAGACCTGGTTGAGGTCTTTCTGCGTTCCAACGGCTACCTCACCCTGTCGGAACTGCAGATCCAGGCCCTAACCATTGGAGGCGAATGGGAAACCGTCACCGACGTCGACATTCTGGCCTTGCGTTTCCCGGGCCGGGTGTTCATGGCCGATGCCCACGATTCGGTGATGGCTTCCGAATTGGAAGTTCCGGGTGTGCCACTCTTTCTCGAGGAAGACACCATCGATGTAATCGTTGGTGAAGTGAAGGAGGGCGAGGCGACATTCAACCCGTCGTTGACCAAACACGAGACACTTCACACGGCGCTGCACCGACTCAGCTGGATCTATTCCGAAGGCGACCTCGATCGGGTAGTCGAAGTCCTCCAGGAAAAAAGTGTGTGTTACACCCCTGCAAGAGGGGGTGGCACCGTGCGGACTCGGCTCGTTGCCTTCGGTCAGGCGTCCGAGGTGACGATGAATGTCATACCCCTGGAGGTGATCCTCGAGCGCGCGCTCGGTGCTCTCGAAAGCCATGACGCCCTCCTTCGGTCGGCTCGATCGTCCAGTCCCGCAGCCGCCATGCTGAAGCTTCTTCACAAGACCGGGTTCCGGTTCAAGGTGGTCCGCTGACTCCACATCCCCTCAGCTTTACATAAGTCAGGGTTCCGGTTCAGGGTTGTTCGTCGACCCCACACCCCTCAGCTTTACATAACGTGCATTATGGGCGCTCGCGATGCCAGGTCCACTGGCAGCAAGGGTTCTGCTGCGGGCGATGCGTTTGAGATTGCCACTCCCCTCGCAACCAACCAGTTTCCCCGAACCCGGGATTCGAATTTGCCGTCCGGTGGACTTGGCTGGGCCGCACCCGAACATCGGCAATGTGTCCTGCGATCGGGATCAGGTCGCCAGGGGCAATGTTTCCCGGTCGTTCCTCCCCCATCACTCTGTCCGACACAGTGTCAGCCCAGGCGTTACGAGAAGCAGCTGACGAGTCTTAGCTGAGTCGGTGGGCGGACCACTTGTCAACTATCATCAATCTCACGTATGACGATGGTGAATATGGAGCCGGCCTCTCCGTTGGCCGACGGTATGCAAAATGTCTGAGCCAGGCGAAGCAATCGAGGACACCGAGTCCGGGGAAGATCGCGTCCGGGAGCCGAGCACCCTAGAAGAGGTGATCAGCGGCATCGGGGCCAAAGTTCGGCTCATGAGGACGCGCAAGGGCTACTCGCTGCAGCAGTTGGCCAATGTGGCGGACGTATCGGCTGCTGCGATTCACAAGATCGAACGCAACGGCATGGTCCCGACCATCACCACCTTGATGAAACTGGCGTCAGCGTTGAACCGTCCGGTGAGCTATTTCATCTCAGAGGATGAGGAGGGCGACAAGCCAGCAGTCCACACAACACCGGAAAAGCGTCGATCGGTCTTCAGCTCGATTCCCGGCCTAGAACTGCAAAGTATCTCAGGTCCGTACGGCCGCTTTTTCTTGGCGGGCGCCTATGCAGAAGCACAGGCGGGCAGCGAGTCCGGTCCCAAGCCGACGAAGCATCCTGGCGAGGAGTTGGTATACCTGCTGGAGGGTGAGCTTTGCTTCGAATTCGACGACGCGACTGTGACCCTCCGTGCTGGCGAGTCGGTGCACTTCCGCGGGGATCTGACCCACCGCTGGCACAACCCGACGTCAAAACCCGCGAAGGCCGTATGGATGGCACTTCGACCGATCTGAGAACTTCCGGCGACACGCTGCTAGCCAGTAAGCCTTGTCCCCCAAAATGGCCGATCCCGGTATCCAGCAGGCGGCCCGACCCCGCCGAGTTGTGCCTGATACTATTGGAAACGAGTCTTCGTACTTTAGTGGGTACCAGGATTCCGGACCCTGACAACGGAGGTCGGTGCAGCCGGATCAGGGATGGCGATGGGACCATCGACCGTTGCACCGGCGGAAGTTGACGAGTCGACAAGTGAGAGGCAATAGGCGATGCGGATAGTTGTCGTGGGCGGCGGGGCTGCCGGGATCGGCGCGCAGGGTGGCGCCAAAGGCACTGCCCCGGATTCCGAGGTCGTCCTGTACACCGAGTATGAAGATGTGGGCTACAGCCCGTGTGGAATCCCGTTCGTCCATGGCAAAGAGATCGAGAAGTTCGAGGATCTCATCTTGCAGGACAAGAAGTTCTACGAGGATGCCGGCTTCGACATCCAATACACGACCAAGGTCGAAAGCGTCGATCTGGCCGCCCAGGAGATCGAAGTGGCCAGCGAGGGCGTCGTCCAATTCGATCGTCTCGTCCTCGGTACTGGGTGGAACTATGCCGATCCGGGTGTTCCCGGGAGTGACCTCGCCGGTCTGCACTACGTAAAGAACATCCGTCGTGCCATGGAGTTCGACAAACTTCTCGATGACGCAAAGGTTGCGGTGGTCGTCGACGCTTCACCGATCGGGATCGAGATGGCGACCGCCTTCGCCCACCGCGGGCTCGAAACCCACTTTGTCGACCCCGGAGGCTGGCCAATGTCGGATGTGGCCGATCCTGACATCATGGAGCCCGTTGAGGAGTCGTTGCGCGGATTGGGCGTCAACCTGCACATGCAGACGAGTGTTGAGCGTTTCGTCGGTGACGACAAGGTTCGGGGTGTGGCAACGTCGAAGGGGGAGCTCGCCGCCGATGTGGTCGTGGTTGCGACACACAAGACACCGAACACCGAGCTCGCAACTGCTGCCGGTATCAAGGTCGGTTCGACAGGCGGAATAATCGTCGATGACGGAATGGCCACTTCGGCGGAGAACGTGTGGGCAGCCGGAGACTGCGTCGAGATACCTCATGGGCTGACCAAGGTCCCCATCAACGGACTGTCCGGCAGTCACGCGTACTCCCAGGGAAAGGTTGCCGGGGTCAACGCCGGCGGCGGTGAACGCGCTTATCAGGCGGTCCAAGTCCCATGGGGAATGATGGCCGGCACGTGGGCGATCGGCGGAGTGTCATTCGGGGAGACTCTCGCAACCGCCCTAGGCATCCCCCATGTGGTAGGAATGGCAGACGGTATTTCAAAGGCTCGCTACTACCCCGGCTGGTCACAGATTCGGGTCAAGCTGCTGGTCGACCCCGAGACCAGGACCCTCGTTGGTGGCCAGATGGCGGGCATCGAAGGCATCAAAGAGCGGGCGGATTTCCTAGCAATGGCAATGCGGGCGAAGATCCCAATCGATGACATCGCATGGATGGAGAACGTGTATTCGCCTCCGATCGGTGCCCTGAACGAGCCAATGGCGCTGGCTGCACAGAACGCACTGGGAAAGCTCTAAGACGATGAAATTCTTCCTCTGGCTTCGTCACAATGCCGAGCACTACCTGCTCGAGGCGGCACAAGTCGACATGGCGAGGAAGTACCGCGGTGGTTCAGGGCCGCTTCAACCGAACGGTGTGAGAGCGTTCTTCTGGCGCCGGGTATTCGTCCCGATCTATCGCCTGTTGCCGTGGTCCGTCCGAGGGGCGATCATGCGCGCCATGCCTGGAAGCCACCGGCGTTCCTGGGAAAGGAGGGCAGCCAACTAGATCTAAACAGCTATGCGCGTGCTTGACGCAAGGATACGTCGGGCCGGGCAGAGAGAAACAGTGGTGCGACGGGTCAGAGGATCCCGCCACCAACGAAACGCCCAGCTGTCGAGGCTGAGACATAAGGCCTGGCAGCAAGGCTGCGAAAATAAGGAGCCCACATGGCAGAAATTGTAAACGGTCGGGTACAGCCCGGCGACGCCATCGTCGACTACGAAGAGAAGGTCTTTCCTGACCATCAGGCTGAAGAAGGCCAGCAGGCGTGGGTGTTCATGCACACAGTGCCGTTCGAAGGCTCGGTCGGCCTCGTAAACATGCTCACGACCACGCGCATCAATCGGAAGGGTTTCGACACCCACCTAGTCCTTTACGGGCCGGGCTCGCTGATGGCGTCGGCCTCCCGTGGCTTTCCGAAGGTCGGCGATGCGGCCTTCCCAGGCGCCATGGCCTACAACAACCAGATCCAGACACTGCTCGACGAAGGCGCGCACGTGTATGCGTGTCGGTTCTCCGCTGCAATGCTCTATGGCATGCGCGAGGCTGACATGATGGAAGGCGTCAAGGCGATCAATCCGCTCGATGTGCTCGACGCGACGCTCACGGCATACCGCAACAAGGCGCTCGTCATAGCCACCTGGACTCTCTAGGAACGGCTCCTAGCCAACCAGAAGGGCATCGGAGTGGCCATGGACATCGAGGCTCTGCTCACGCAATGGCGCGCCTCGGAGGCGAAGCTGTATCCGATGGTTGTCGTCAGCCCGCACCAGTATGAGACGAACCTCAGCCTGGTGCGGGCCATGACCGACGATCTGAAAGACGTCAGCAGGGTCGGCGATCTAGTCGGTGAGTACGAGCACCGAGTCGACCTGTTGGCGGCCTCGGTTGACCGTTTGGAGGTCGCGGCGCCATCGATGGATGTGGCGCCTCTGCTTATCGACGCGGCCTTCTTGAACCGCTATCGAGAGATCCCCGGAGAGCACCAGCAAACTGAAGCTGCTGGTCGAATCGCTGAAGCCGGCGACGGACCGGCCTGGGTCGAGCTTGGGAAAGCCGGCGACGATGGCCCGGCCGCCGCAACAGGATTTCAGCTCATCGAGATGCGGGTTCCCGACGGTCTTGGCATGTACACCTACATCGACATCGATCCCGCTACCTACATGCCGCTCTACGGGCTCGATATTCTCCAACTCGACCCTACGACCGGCGAGCAGCTCACCACCGATGCCCGTCCCGAGCGCCGGCATTTCATGGATCGTGAAGAGTGGCTGGCGGCGATTACCGAGGTCAAGGCCTCTATCGGAACTTAGAGCTTCGACCTTCGATCGAGCCTTAGTCGGTCGTAGATTCTGCGATGGTCGGCTGCCGTCTGAGCCCAGGTGAAGCGCTGCACCATCAAGTGGCCTGCGGCCGCGAGCCGATCACGCACTCCCTGATTCTCGATCAGCTTTTGCATCGCTGCGGCGAGGCTGGCGTGGTCGCCGGGCGGCACGAGTATCGCCGTTTCGCCGTCTACGAGGTACTCCCGAAAGACGGGGATGTCCGTGGCTATCAGCGGAAGGCCCACCGAGAGTGCCTCCATTGCGACCAGGCCCCACCCTTCCTTGACGGACGGGAACAGAAATGCGTCCGCAGTGTGATACCAATCGGTTAGCTCGCGATCCGAGACGGTACCGAGCTGGACGATGTCGTGGTTCATAGAAATACCCAGCTCCTCGGCGCGGGCGAATGCTGCGTTTCGATAAGTCGCATAGTCCTGGAAGGAGTGGCCGCCAACGAGGGCAAGTAGAGGTGGGACCGGCATGGAGGCCTTGAGGGAAGCCAGCGCCTCAATCATGTCTATGGTGCCTTTTCGGGGCTCGATACCTCCGACAGTCAGAAAGAGGAATCGCGAGCCGGCACCAATCGATGCCCGCAGACCGGCGCGGTCGACCTCGCCGACGGGCTCTAGTTTCGCCATGTTGACGCCGTTGTGGATGACCGTGGCCTCCAGACCGAATTCGTCGCGCAAAATCCCTTGCCACTCTCGACTGACCACTAGCAGCTCATCCGGTTCGATGATCGCCTGGCGCTGACAGTCGATGAGGGCCTGGGTGGTGAAATCGTCGACGTGGTGCACCGTCCGGACCACACACGGGCGCTGCTGGTCATCGGGCGGGGACTCGTCTCTGACGCGGACAGCCGCTCGAGCGGCGATGCAATCCTGGGTGTGGAGAACGGAGAACTCGGTGGCCAGTGGTCGAAGACCGTCCGCGAGGGCATCTATCGATGTGAACACGCGCTCGTCGAGCGTTTCTCCATCCCACACGGGTGCCGGAATGATCGTGTGAGGCACCGTCGTCTCACGGAAGAACCCGGTCCGGGGATCACCGAGAGCGACGACATGGACGTCTACTCCATCGGCGAGCAGGGCCTCCGCAAGTTCGAGGGTGTGAACCACTCCCCCGCGAGGTTTCGTCGAGTACGTGATAAACGCGACGCTCACCGGCTCCTCCGAAACTCGCTGATTTCTGGGCTTCGGGTGGCGATCGCGACGGCTATCAGCGCGGCTCGCGCGTTGGTTGGGGCAACGATAACCCCGACATCCTCGAGCTTCTGACGCTGACCCGCCATGCCTTGCGGGTCGGAATCAGTTCCCAGGAGGTACGCGACGACCTGAGGTCCGCCGACGACCGCCATCACATCCGCGCAGGTCGGCGCCAACTGGCCGGCTGGATCGTCGTGACTGCCGTACCCCAATACAACGTCCAGCAAAACAACCGCCGTCCCGGGGGAGGCCCCTTCCCTTTCGATCAAATCCAATCGCGCTGCCGGGTCGATCATCGGATGCGGATGCGTCCTCGTGTATTCCTCTTCGCCGAGGTCGAGGCAGATGTGACTGTTGATCTCGGCGCCGTCAAGCGCTAAATCGGGCCGGAGGGGCGTATTCGAATGGACCCGCAAGCCATGCTCGGACATGAGCGTCATGGCCTCGAAGCACAACGTTCCTCCGGAGAACAGTCCCCGAATCGCGTTTCGCGAATCGTCAACCCTCTCTATTGCCTTCGTGGCCAGTTCTACGAGTCCGGCATCTATCGGAGCTGGCACCGCCCCGAGCGCAGAGATAACGGCCCCGACACCCTCTTCGAGATCCGAAGCGAGCGTGACATGGGGAGCAACCTCTATGCGCTCGTCGATGCCGATCAGAGCCGCCACGATCGGTTTGACAGGAGGTCGGTCCAGCAGTCTTTCCGCCACATCGGACGACGGCGGCTTGGACACCAACAGAATTGCCTCAGTGTCCGGATCGTTCTCCAGGGTGCGGATAGCCTGTGCCGTCATCAGCCCTCCGACCGATTCAGAGAGGTCTCTACCGCCGACGCCGATGACCTGGGTGACGCCGAAACCCGCCTGATCGATCAGGCTCATAACTTCTTGCGCGCCGGTACCAGCGGCGGCGACCACTCCAATCGTGCCTTTTCGAACTGCGTTGGCAAAACCGAGACCGACACCGTCGATCATCGCAGTTCCGGCACCCGGTCCCATCATCAGCAGCGATCTCTCCTGGGCTCGCTGCTTCAGCTCGATCTCGTCCTCTAGCGACACGTTGTCGCTGAACAGCAGTACGTCCATGCCTGCGCTGATCGCCTTGTGTGCCTCGAGTGTGGCATACGCACCGCCGACCGAAATGACCGCCAGATTCGGTGGCTCCGATAGGGTCGTGGTCTCCTCGATGCTGCGAAACGATGAAGGATCCGAGCCAGGCGTGGTCTCCGTCGGCGTTGTGAAAATCGCCGTCTCGGCGTTCAAGATGGCACGTTCGACCTCACTACCTCGAACAGCCATAACCAAATCGCTGGCTCCGATGTCGGCTAGGTCCGTCGGGTCGAAGCCCTCCGATGTCAAGAGCTCGATGTTGGCCGGGGTTCCGGTGACGACTGTCCCCCATTCGATCCCTGACGTCTCGAAAATCGCTCTCGAACCTGC
>CAXMPS010000035.1:0-5025 GCA_964194995.1 uncultured Gammaproteobacteria bacterium
GGCATCGGGATCGCCGTTCCAGGCGGTGCGGTAGAGAGCGGGGATGCGGGGTTCGTCTCCGGGGTGGGCCGGTCTCCAGTCCCCGAGGGATGCTTCTTCGGATCCGGGGGTTAAGGCTGATGCTGGCGAGTCGGACGGAGCGGTGTCCTCGTTCATCAGTTCTGTGAGTGTGTACAGCTCGGACAGGACGCCTTCGAGGGCTTTGACAGTTTCGATGTCGAGCGGGAGCTGGGTAACCGATTCGCTGGCGCGAGAGGACGGTCGTCGGAGTCGACGGATCCGTAATTCGGCGATTCGGTGTACGACAGCGTGGAGGAGGCGCCCGTCGTGGGTGACGGTTCGGATCAGGCGGGGGAAATAGGTGAGTTCGTTGTCGGGTACGAGTCGTTGGCTCAGAATTGTGCCGAACCGTATCCAGCCGGTGTCGCCTTGGCGTTCGACGACGGCACCGTCGGCGAGATCAGCACCGATACCTTCTTCGTCCTCCCATGCAACGAATACACCGAGTGCCGTGTGTTCGGTATCGGACGGATGAGCTTGTGACGCCCGGGCGACGGCATCGGCTCGAACGTCGCCATCCCACTTCTCGACCGGTGGCGCAATGGCTGGGCTCGTCGTGCCAAGGAGGATGGATATCGCCGCTTCGCAGTTTCCGGTGCTTGCAGTCCGGTAGAGGCCAGCTTCGGACAGGTTTGGGCTCCCGGCGACGACCTCTTCAGCGCTCCAGTACGCCTTCCCGTGAAGCGGTAATGAGAAGCGTTGCGGCTCGACGGTGAAGGGACCGTCGAAGAACTGGGCCGATGCCTCAATGCGTTCTGCGTCGACCCAGACCGTGAGGTGACGATCCCCAGAGAGACGTGCTGCGGCACGGCCATCTTGGTCAACGAAGGGGGCGACGGCGGTGAGGTCTCCCGAAGGGAGCGATCGAGCGATATCTTCGTCGAGATTGTGGATGAATCGAGCACCTGGCGTTTGCTCAATGGGGTCGGGGAAATCGGCGATGGGTGCCGTTGCGGCTGCGATCGCCTCGGTGACGTGGTCGGGCAGGTAGTCGGTGAGGCGATTGAGGAATTGAGCCGCATCGGTGATGGCCCCGCGATGCTCTGTGATTGACCAGTCGAGAACGGTAGCGATTTCGAGGTTACGGAGTTGACCTGACACCGTCTGATTCGCTGATGACACTACGAGCCTTGCCGAAGTTTCACCAACGAGGAGCATGATCTTGGGGTGGAACGCGCCCGGTCCGAGATCGACAGCCGCGAGGTGATAGGCGGTTCCGGCACGTCGCACGTCGGGATCTTGGAGTGCGGTACCAAGTTGGTACTTGTCGGCGAGGACGACGACGTTGCGGACGTTGCTTCGTCCGAGGATCGGTAGCACCCAATGTTCGAAGAACGGCAGCGATATTGAGTATGTGGTGAACAGTGCGTGCCGGTACTCGCCGTCGATCGCTTCGAGGGGGCTACGCATCTCGGCACCGCTCGAGCAGGTTGTCTCCTAGCGGTGTTGTAGCAGCATCACCGGTTGGTTCCTCAATGGCGCCGAGCGTCCAAAGCAGGTGGTTGACCACTGCGAATCGTGCCCCCGTCCAGAACGGCTCATCGAGTCGAAGCATGGTCAAGACGCCGTTGTCGTCAGCGACACAGAACGGGTCGCGATGGTCCGTCGGGGATACCTTCGAAAGAGCGATCCGTTGGTGTTGGTATGAGATCGTGTCAACTAATTCCGCTGCAGCCGACGACGTGTCCTGAGCTGTACGCGCGTCAAGCCAATCTGCGTGATGCCGGAGGGACCACCGACCCGGGCCACCTTCGTCGATTAGTTCGTCGAACCCGGGTGCCGCAGAATCAAGCGCCACGCGGATCCGCAACGCAAGACGGAACGCCCTTGCGACCCGCTCAGGGAGAGGATGTGCGTCGGGTCGAGATAGGGCTTCGGCCTCTGCGATGAGATCGTCCGGTCTTGGTAGCGATGACCCTGCGGCATCGAGTGCATCGCTGAGCGGAGCTGCTGGATCAACTCCGACGCTTGTCCAGGAAGCGCCGCCAACGATGAGGTCCCTGACTTGGGCGTGGCTCGCGGGTCCGATGTGATCCAACAGCTCGAGGTACGACGACCACAGGCTGGTAAGCGCCATCACCAGCACCTCGCGCAGCTGATAGGCCCGCCATGCGTTGCGTTGCTCGTCGAAGACCGACGCCCAAGGGGCGCCATCTGGGAATTGAGAGGCGAGCAGCATGCGGCGCCACATGCCGACTGTTCCCTCAACACTCACGGGGCGTTGCTGGTGCGCCTCCAGGAAGAGTCCCAGGCTCCGCATTCGTGTGCTTCGGCGGTCCTCCCATCCCGGATCCTCTTCCTCGCGTCCGAAGAAGACGTCTACAAGTGCGGCGTGGTCGCCGCGCTGCGGGATGGTGCAAAGACAGCAGGCTTCGCCGAGCTCTGCTAGGACGTCTCTTGGCACCAGGTCTGCGTTCCGAAATCGTTTGTGGTAGTCAGTTTGCTCAAAAACCTCGGCGAAGGCTTCTGAGAGGCGACGACCCTTCGTTGTTACCCGATCCACGTAGCCGGGAGCACCAAGCGTCGTCAATCGAACATCTGCGATCACCCGCGCGTAGAACAGTCCGTAGCCGCCATAGGAGGACTCCATGTAGGCGCCTGGGCCCGCGAAGTAGGCGACTGTCGCCACCGGATGAATACTGACCCCTTATCACCGCCCAAATTTTGACCCCCCTCCTGGCCGGGTCCACCACGGATAGTGCTGGATGTTCGATCCTGGCTGGATACCAGCTGGGAGGATTGGAGATTGATCGACGTGGAGGATTGGGCCGAGATTCGTCGGCTTTACAGGGCTGAGGGGTTGGGGATCAAGACGATTGCTAACAGGTTGGGGGTTGCTCGTAATACGGTGCGGGCGGTGTTGCGTTCGGATGCGCCGCCTCGGTATGAGCGGACGCCGCAGGGTTCGATCGTGGATGCGGTGGAACCGGAGATCCGGAGGCTGTTGGGGGATTTCCCGGAGATGCCGGCCACGGTGATCGCGGAACGCATTGGGTGGGAGCGGGGAATGACGGTGCTGCGTGACCGGGTCGGGGAGCTGCGGCCGTTGTTTGTGCCTCCTGATCCGTCGCAACGCACCTGGTATCGGCCTGGCGAGCTGGCCCAGTTCGATCTGTGGCAGCCGGATGTCTTGATTCCGGTGGGGTTCGGGCAGGTGGCGAAGCTGTGGGTCGTGGTGGGGGTATGCGGCTTCTCGAGGCTGATCGGCGCGGCGATGGTCCCGTCGCGGGCCGCTCATGATGTCCTGGGCGGGATGTTGGGTGTGATCGGCGATTTTGGGGCGGTGCCACGGGAGGTGGTGTGGGATCAGGAGGGCTGTATCGGTCGGATACGGCAGGGGAAACAGTTCCTTACCGCAGAGTTCCAAGCCTTCCGTGGAGTCCTTGGGACTGGAGTGATCCTGGTAGGCCCCAACGATCCAGAAGCGAAAGGACTGGTGGAACGGGCCAACGGCTATCTCGAGACCAGTTTCCTGCCCGGCCGCTCCTTTGAGGATATGGACGATTTCAACCGTCAACTTGTTGGCTGGCTGAAACGAGCCAACCAGCGCATCCATGGCACCACCAGGGTGAGACCGTCGGAGACGATCTTCGAAGACCGAGGAGCGATGATGGGATTCCCACCGGTGCTGCCCGACCCGGCGTGGCGGTTCACCACCCGTCTTCCCAGGGACCATTACGTCCGGGTGAACACCAACGACTATTCAGTGAACCCCCGATTCGTTGGCCGGAGAGTCGACGTCGTGGTGACCCTCCACGAGGTGGTAGTGACCTGTGACGGAACCGAGGTGGCCCGCCACCGCCGTTGCCTGGCCAAACACCAGGCCCTGCTAGCAGCGGATCATGCTCGGATCCTCCGCCAAATGAGAGCCGAAGCCGCCGCTGTCGAACCAGCGGCTGTGGACATGGGGGTTGAAGAGCGTGACCTCAACGTCTACGACCAGATCTTCGTCGAGGTGGCGTCATGACCCAGAGGAGACCCTCAGCTGATATCGCATACTTGTGTCGAGCCCTCAAAGCACCGTCGATGGCCCGGGCGATAGAACGGCTAGCCGAACGGGCCCGCAGCGAGGAATGGACTCATGAAGAGTTCCTCGCTGCCTGTC
Organism: uncultured Gammaproteobacteria bacterium; assembly: GCA_964194995.1. GTDB lineage: Bacteria > Actinomycetota > Acidimicrobiia > Spongiisociales > ZC4RG35 > JACZUI01. The sequence continues at coordinate 4,166 of CAXMPS010000035.1, forward strand.
TCGAACGGGAGGTGGCTGCCCGTCAAACCAACGGCGGTGAACTCCGCATCAAAGCCGCCCGGTTCCCCGCTAGGAAAACCATCGAAGACTTCGACTTCTCCTTCCAACGGTCGCTGCAACGAGACACCCTGTTGCATCTGGGAACTCTCGACTTCGTCGCCGGCCGAGAAAACGTGGTGTTCCTCGGGCCACCCGGCACCGGCAAGACCCATCTGGCTATCGGCTTGGGGATCAGAGCCTGCCAAGCCGGGCATCGGGTCGCTTTCGCCACCGCCTCTCAATGGGTGAGTCGACTCGCCGAAGCCCACGCCCAGGGACGTCTCCAAGCAGAGCTCACCCGTCTGGGACGCACCCCGCTACTCATCGTCGATGAAGTCGGATACATCCCCTTCGAAGCTGAAGCCGCCAACCTGTTCTTCCAGTTGGTCTCAGCCCGCTACGAACGAGCCTCGGTGATTGTCACCTCCAACAAACCATTCGGACGGTGGGGCGAAGTCTTCGGAGATCCCGTCGTTGCCGCAGCCATGATCGACCGCCTCGTCCACCACGCCGAAGTCGTCTCCCTCAAAGGAGACTCCTACCGACTCAAAGACCGCGACCTAGGGAGAGTGCCAACCGACAACACAGAGTGACCAAAACCCGGCCCGGGGGGGTCAATTTTCACCCGGTGCCAGGGGGTCAATTTTCAGGCGGTGTTGACACACAGACCGGAACGGGAGCCTGATTGAGGGTGGAAGTCTGGTCCAGCGCATCGAAAAGCTCATCGACGCAGGCCGTCTTCCGTCGTAGTGACCTGGTTCATAGATGCCGCCGTAAGCAGGTCGTTGCGGATACCCGCCGCGGTGCACCGGAATGGGTCA
>CAXMPS010000036.1:0-1849 GCA_964194995.1 uncultured Gammaproteobacteria bacterium
GCAGAGATAGAAGAGGCCAATGACCATGTCCTGGCTAGGCGTTACGACAGGACGACCCGACGCCGGAGACAGCATGTTGTTCGTAGACATCATGAGCACCCTGGCCTCTGCCTGAGCCTCGGCCGATAGCGGAAGGTGAACTGCCATCTGGTCGCCATCGAAGTCGGCGTTGAACGCCTCACACACCATGGGGTGGATTTGAATTGCCTTGCCCTCGATCAAAACCGGCTCGAAAGCCTGGATACCAAGCCTGTGCAGGGTTGGAGCCCGGTTCAGGAACACCGGGTGCTCCTGGATCACATCCGAGAGCACGTCCCAGACCTGGGGACGCTGACGCTCCACCATTCGCTTGGCAGCCTTGATGTTTTGGGCTAACTCCAAGTCGACCAGCCGCTTCATCACGAATGGCTTGAACAGTTCCAAGGCCATGATTTTGGGAAGACCACACTGATGCAAGCTGAGCTGCGGGCCCACCACGATGACCGACCGCCCCGAGTAGTCGACGCGCTTGCCGAGCAGGTTCTGGCGGAATCGGCCCTGTTTGCCCTTGAGCATGTCCGACAGCGACTTCAGGGCACGATTGCCCGGCCCCGTTACTGCACGGCCGCGACGACCGTTGTCGAAGAGGGCGTCGACGGCTTCCTGAAGCATCCGCTTCTCGTTGTTGACGATGATCTCGGGAGCACCGAGGTCGAGGAGTCGTTTGAGCCGGTTGTTCCGGTTGATGACACGGCGGTAGAGGTCGTTCAGGTCGGATGTGGCGAAACGGCCACCGTCCAGCTGGACCATCGGGCGCAGATCGGGGGGAATGACCGGCACCGTTTCGAGGATCATGTCCTCGGGACGGTTGAGGCCCTCCCAGAACGGCTTGACAACCTTGAGACGCTGGGTGGCGCGCTGGCGCTTCTGCGCCGATCGAGCCTCGAGATTCTCCTCGAGCATGGCCATTTCGGCATCGAGATCGAGATGGAGCAATAGGGCCTTGACCGCCTCGGCGCCCATGCCGCCCTCGAAATAGTCGTCGTATCGAAAGTAGATCTCACGCCAGAGCTGCTCCGACTCGACGAGCTCCTTGGGCTTGAACTTGCGGAACGTGTCGAAGGCGTCCTCGATCAGCTCGATCTCGCGGTCGGTGCGCTCCTGACGATCCTTGATCTCACGATCGACTTCCTTGCGCCGGGCGTTGATCTCCTGGCTCTTGGCGCCGCCCTCCTCCATGCGCTCCAACTCATCCTCGAGGGCCTCGAGGCGGACCTCGTGCCATTCGGCGAACTCGGATCGCACAACCTCGAGCTCGTCCCCCATGGCGGCCTCGAGCTCGGGCAGATCCTTCTGACGCCGCTCATCATCGACAGAGGTGACGATGTAGCTGGCGAAGTAAATGACCTTCTCCAGCTCCTTGGGTGACATATCAAGGAGGTAACCGAGACGGCTCGGAACACCCTTGAAAAACCAGATGTGGGTGACTGGCGCGGCGAGGGAGATGTGACCCATCCGCTCTCGGCGCACCTTGGAGCGGGTTACCTCGACCCCACACCGCTCACAGATGATTCCCTTGTACCGGATCCTCTTGTACTTGCCGCAATAGCACTCCCAGTCCCGTTGAGGGCCGAAAATACGCTCGTCGAACAGGCCCTCCTTCTCAGGCCGGAGGGTCCGGTAGTTGATGGTTTCCGGCTTCTTGACCTCTCCGTACGACCAGGAGCGGATCTGGTCGCTGGAAGCCAGGCTGATCTTCAGTTCATCGAATAGGTGTTGCTGGGCCATGAAACGTTATGCCTCTTCCGTCTTGAATCGTCTGTAATGCTTCAAAAAGAGTGCCTAATCGGAGTCGGGCCGCTCGGGACGG
>CAXMPS010000037.1:0-2002 GCA_964194995.1 uncultured Gammaproteobacteria bacterium
TACACCATCCGAGTGTGGGACGGCGGCTCGGTGCTTGTCGAGGACAGCGAGATCGGCCACCCGTCGTATGTTGGCGACCGCGGGATTGCTGGCAACAACGTTACCGCTCGCCGCCTCGACATCCATCACGTCGAGGATGCCATCATAATGGGTGACGACTCGGTCTACGACGAGGTGTATTGCCACGACCTCGCGTCAAACAATCCGAGTCCACACATGGACTGCGCCCAGGATACCGGTGGCCATGACAACTGGATCATCAAGAGATCCACCCTCGATGCCGGCAGTGGAAACGCCGCGCTCCAAATCAAGTCGGATCTGGGGCCAATCCGGAATATCACCGTCGATGGGAACTTTCTCAACGGGGGCAACTACGTCATATTTTCCCGCGATGGGGGAAACGGTCCGCCGCAGGGTGTCAAGATCACCAACAATCGGTTCGGTCGCAATTTTCGCTACGGCATTCTTAGCAAGGATGGGGACATCACGTGGTCGGGCAACCGTTGGGCTGACACCGGCGAACCCATCGGGCTCGGAGATGACCCCGGCGGCGGAGTCGTGCTAGGGGACTCGACTACTACCACGACAGGTGGTACGGGGCCCGGGAATCCCACCACGACGACGACCAGCCCTCCGCTGCCGAGTGGCGAGCCGGAGGCCCGAATTCTTGTGAGCCAGGCTTCCGATCGGTCGAACCCGAGCCCACTGCAGAACGCCAAGCTTTCGGGGGTCGTCTACGTGTTTGCGACGCCAACTGACTCCGTAGACCAAGCGACCTTCCACATCGACGACTCGCCGCAACCATTCCAGGTCGAAGACCGAGCGCCGTACGATCTGGCCGGCACCGATATGAAGACTCGCGACGCGCTCCCGTTCGACACCGGCACCCTTTCCGACGGGAAACACTCGATCAACGTTGTCTTCTACGAGAGCTCCGGAAGACAGACGGCTGCGCGACACGTGTTCGTCGTCGACAACACCACGGAACCAGCCGAGCGCTCAGCGACAACGACGACCACAACGCCGACGACCACAACGCCGACGACCGTGCCGGTACCGACGACACAGGCGCACCTCGATTCCCCAGCGGTCGACGAGGCGGCGACTGCGCCGACCACCTCGTTTAGAGGAGAAGAGCCCGGAGTTTCACCGGACACAGAGAGCAGCGAATCGTATGTCGTGGCAGAGAGTGCCGTTGATCCGTTGGTCTCAGGCGCCTCCTTCTGGACCATCATGCTGGAAACCCCGCGGATAGGGGTGATAAGCGGGCTCACGATCGCATTGCTGTTGATGTTGGTGCTGGGAGTTCTCGCGGAGCGAGACCGGCGGCTCAACCGTCGGCTCGCCAATGCAGTACCCACCGTGAACGAATCCAAATCCGACCCTGGCCCGATTGACGGCCGCATATGGGATGACCCGCGATCCAGTTAGCGACTCGGTCACGTGGAACTGGGCGAAGAGTTTCGTTTCTCGACGTGATCTGAGAGCACGGTGAGGCACCAACCGCGTGCCGCTCTTGACCGCGGCGCGAGACGAATTACCCTCGCGAATGACGAATCCTCCCGAGGAGGGGCATGGGGGATACGGGAATCAAGCAGGTAGAGCTCGCTGACAACCGGGCCGGGGCCTTGGCGTCTAACACGTCAGACGACGTGTTCGGACTACTGACCTTCCTCCTGGTTGTCATTTACGTCGTCTTGAATCGCCTCGTTGAAGATATCTACACGCTCCCGGTCGGGTTTTCGATACGACCCTCCGAAGCGGTCGTGGTGCTGCTAGGCATGGTCTTGGCGTTGTGGATGATCACGTCGCATGGACCACTGCCGCGTGGTGCAGCCGGCCTTCTCGGTGCTGGCTTGCTGCTCATCCTGCTCCTATCGCCCCTGATCAACGCTCCCACTATGTCCGAGTTCGAAGCAAATGGCGCGGAGCGTGGACTAGTGCACGGGGTACTCTTCGCGATCCTGTTCCTTGCCACGTATCAGGTCGCCAGAAACCTGCG
>CAXMPS010000038.1:0-1625 GCA_964194995.1 uncultured Gammaproteobacteria bacterium
TGAGCGACGGGGGGTCGTCATGAAGCCCGAAGAGATGCGCAGACACGGCACCGCGCTGGCCGAACGGGTGCGCCGCCACGTCGACACCGAGGAACGCCTGTCGCTGGTGATCGGGCAGCGGCGGCGGAGGCGGAGGTACGAGTTCGCCCTGGCGGCCGCCGCCGTCGTAATCGTCGTGCTGATCGGGGTTTTTGCCCTCCTCCGTCCGATCGAGGGCGCTCCGGTGATCACCGATCCTGACCCCTCCCCAACCACCCTCGCCGGGCTTCGCTCGCTTCCGGTTGAGCTATTTCTCGTGTTGGTGAGCAACTACACCGTCGATGCGGCCACCGGAGAATGCTCGGGTTCCGGTGCGCTGGCGGGTGTGGAAGCGGGTTTGCGAGTCTCGGTCGTCGACGATAGCGAAAATGCCCCAGGTGCTTTCGACGACATCGAGAGTAGGACCGAGGTGGCATCGTTGGTCCTGCCCGCCGGAACCGAGATCACCCAAGATGCGGCCCCGGCATTCCTGCTTCCCGTCGGTCCAGAGGCCGGCTGCGTCTTCTCGTTGGGTGATCACGTTTTCGAAGTCTCCGAGTTCGACCTCGTCCTGCCCGGAAACCCCGATGTTTCGATGGGAGGAACGAGATCGGGACAGCGCCATGTCATCGTGGTTGGAGGATGAGGTTCGACCGGTGTAGACGGAACCGTCGCCTGCTGCGTGTGTACAGAGAACCAGTCTGGAGGCTGAAGTGACAAAAATGCCAATATTGATCGTCGCGTTGGGCTTGGCATTGGTGATCAGCGCCTGCGGATCCAGTGATACCGGTCCGGCGGATGACCCGACGACCACGACCATGGACGTGGCGGCAGCGACAACGACGACCCAGGTGGCTGCCAGCGGCGGCGAGAGTTTTTTGGATGAGTCCTTCCCGACCGTTGAGGAACTCCAAGCCGCCGAGGACTGTGACGAGCTGAACCGGATGCTGGCCGGTGTCGAAAACGAGAACTTCCGGGTGAACGCTGACCGCACTCTGGCCGAGGAAGAGGCCGAAGCTGAAGACGAGTTCGAGAACACCTTCGACCCCTTCTACGAGGCGTTCTCGGAACGACAGCCCGAACTCGAATGCTCAGATGCCGAGATAATGTCCGTTCTGGACACCGCCTCGGATCAACGCTGCGAAGCGTGGATAGACGGCGGGCACTCATTGGATGAGGACCCGCTCCTCATGAATACCGCCAACTGCATTGACGAGAGCGGCTGACAACCACAAATCGCAGCGCGCCACAAGCCTCCCATATCGGCACATATGCGCTAGCTCAGAGAGTTCACGAGGGAGCGCATATTGCCGGTTATGCGCTACCTGAATTGGGCCGGTTGGGCCATGTTCGACCGCTGTGGGGAAAGATTTCTGAGAACGCGTCGCGGTTTTGGTGTCCGTGAGGCATCGTATGGGTGTGACCACGCTGACTAAGGCGGAGATCTACGAGAAGTACGCCGATCAGTTGATCCGGTTTGCTACGGGATTGGTGGGGCCGAGTGATGGCCGAGATGTCGTGTCGGCTGCAGTGGTGAATGCGATGTGGTCGGCGAGTTGGGATTCTGTGGTCTATGAGCGGGCTTATCTGTACAAGGCGGTGCTCAA
>CAXMPS010000039.1:0-1134 GCA_964194995.1 uncultured Gammaproteobacteria bacterium
TTGTCGATCATGTTCTTGTCAAATGCCTCAGCCATCAACGTCTCCGCCTGAGGCTCCATCCATGTGGTGACAAAGGTGGCCAGATTGAGACGGGCATTTCCGTCGAGCATCAGCTCATCGTGGATCAGTCGCTCGGCCACCGGGGGCGCCGCCCCATGGTCGGGAAGGCGGTATTTTGGCATTGAGCCGACCTCGAGACGATGGGTATACGCTGGGGCCAGTATCTCGTCTCGAAGCTCGCTGGCCGTCTTCTTCTTGGTCACCATTGACGATCACCTTTCGGGTTGTTTGTCTGCCGAGAACTAGCCTAAACCCGGTGGACATTCCCCCAAATTGGACGGTGATCGAGCGTCGCACTGTTGGCCCCTTCACCACGTCAATGGTGCTGCAACGGCCAGACGACTCAACGGTGGCATGGTCGGCGTGGCACCACCGCAAGGGCCACGGTCTGATCGATCGGGCCACTCCGATCTCCGCCGAGCCCAGTTCCTGGTGGGCACCCCAACAACGAGAATGGTGGATCGCTGTCCTCTTCATAATCGGCTCGAGTTGCTTTGCCGTAGGCTCGTTCCCGCCGACGGCCTCGCTTCTCGGATTGGCGGCCGGTCCAGTTTTCTTCATCGGATCGATCTTCTTCACCAGTGCGGCGTACCTGCAGTTCTACGAAGCGAGCAACGAAGGCGATTCCGTCACAGGCGCTGACCGCACGGGGCGGCTGTTGGGTTTCCGGCCGCAGTCCATCGGCTGGTGGGCCACCGTCATCCAGTTGATCGGAACTCTCTTCTTCAACCTCAGCACCTTCAGCGCATTGGGTGACCTCTCGACGCTCCAGGAAGAAGCGCTCGTCTGGGCACCGGACGCCCTGGGCTCAGTCGCTTTCCTGCTGGCGAGCGGCATGGCGCTCGTTGAGGTGTGCGGCAGGCTGTGGTGCTGGAACCCCGACAGCCGCGAATGGAGAATCGCCGGCATCAACATGGTCGGCTCCATCGCCTTCGGAATCTCAGCGGTCGGCGCCCGCGTGATCCTGTCGACAGGCGACCTAAACAATGCGACGGTAGCCAACTCATTCACCTTCATCGGAGCCGTCATGTTCTTCATCGGAGCGGTTCTTCTCATACCGGCCGCCTCCTCGGC
>CAXMPS010000040.1:0-18439 GCA_964194995.1 uncultured Gammaproteobacteria bacterium
TGGGATGCCGAACGAGTGGCATCTGGTGCATCTCGGCTCCCGCGCCGTGGGCGGCGCCGGCCTGGTGATGACTGAGATGACGTGCGTTTCGTCTGAGGGTCGGATAAGCCTCGGGTGCACCGGCATCTGGACCGGGGAGCAAACCCGCTACTGGTCGAGGGTCGTCGAATTCGTCCACAGCCACTCCACCTCGAAAATCGGGCTTCAGATCGGCCACTCCGGCAGAAAGGGATCGACCAAGCTGATGTGGGAGGGAGACTCCGAGCCACTTGACGCCGGCAACTGGAACCTGATGGCCCCCTCACCCATTCGGTACCGGCCCGACAGTCAGCTACCGCGAGAGATGACCCGCGACGACATGAACCTCGTCCGCGAGCAACATGTCGAGGCGGCCGGGCGAGGCAACGAGGCTGGGTTCGATCTTCTCGAGCTTCATTACGCCCACGGCTATCTCCTTTCCAGCTTCCTGACACCGCTGGCCAATCAGCGATTCGACGCGTACGGAGGCTCGCTGGAGAACCGGATGCGCTACCCACTTGAGGTGTTCGAGGCGGTACGGGAGGCCTGGCCGGCGCACAAGCCAATTTCGGTCCGGATCTCGGCGACCGACTGGGTCGAGGGTGGATTTGTCGGAGATGACGCTGTGGTCTTCAGTCGCGAGTTGAAAGACCGTGGCTGCGACCTGATCGATGTTTCGACAGGTCAGACGACGGTCGACGCAGAACCTGAGTATGGGCGGCTGTTCCAGACTCCTTTCAGCGATCGAATCCGTCATGAGGCAGGCATTGCGACGATGACGGTGGGCGCGGTATCGAGCATCGATGATGTCAACAACATCCTGGTTGCGGGGCGCGCTGATCTCTGTGTCCTGGCCAGGCCCCACCTTGTCGACCCGTATTGGACGATGAACGCCGCCATCGACCTCGGATATGCGGAGCATTCGTTCCCGAACCAATACTTGTCGGGCCTCAATGCACGGCGGCGGGAACAGGATCCGATCGCACCCGACGTTTTCAGGACCTAGTTAGCCGCTGGTGACAACTACCAGCGCAACTGCCACCTCGGTGCCGGTGTCGCCCACGCTGATGCTGAAGGTCTGGTTGTCCTTCTGGATCGTCCAGCCTGCACCGGGCGGGTCCGCTGACTCAAAGTTCACGAGCACGTCACCGTTAGACGCGGCGTAGTCGGAGTAGAAGTCCTTGATGCTTTCGAACTGATCCTGGGGGTATGTGATCGAGAGCGATGTGTCGACGCCTTGCGTGACTACGGCCATTACATTGCCGCCATCTGGAACAGGGATGGGGAAGTCGTCTGGAACCTCACCACCGCCGATGACTGCTGAGGTGTCGCCATCATCGTCTTGCACCTCGATCACCACAGTGCCGTCGTTCTCATCGATCTCGATGTCTCCGACGTCGCCACTCTGCTCGATGATGTTCTCGGCCAAATCACCCGATGAGCAGGCGGCCATTGCTACCACCAGCGCCGCTCCGATCATCGTCCATCTCCGCATGCACGGTCCCCTCGTCGGCTCGGCCGCCACTCTACGCATTCGTCCCCGGGAAAAGATGTGTCGGTTCTCCTCAAGGTGTGGCAGACTGATCTCACCAGAGAAAAGGAGGTGGTCCGAACTTGTATGAATGTTTTAGGACTCTGGAGGTGGTCGGGCGCTGAGCGGCGCTGACCGCTGATGCGCCGCTCGTCCTCAGGGACAGGTGGCGACTCCAAACCGGACCACCCGGCTCACGGCGACCGCGGAGCTAGTCCAACCGCGGCGACAATGTCGAGCGACGCTTGAGCTGATGTGTTGAGAGCCCCCGATCACTCGGGGGCTCTCATCTATTGCCAGTGAAGACTTCTAAGTCTCGAACCCCTGCTCGCGCATCCAGTCGTCGTTGAACACCTTTGATAGATAGCCTCGCCCTGAGTCCGGGAGGATGACAACGGTGAGAGCCTCAGGATTCTCAGCTGCGACCTGAAGAGCACCATGTGCTGCCATCCCGCAGGACCCACCCACCAAAAGCCCCTCCTCGCGGGCCAGGCGGCGGGTCATTGAGAACGACTCGGCATCCGTGACCTCGATCCAACGGTCGATCAGGTCCAGATCGACTGTGTCTGGGTAGAAATCCTCACCAACGCCCTCCACGAGGTACTGGTGAATATCACCGTCTTGGGTTTGGGTGTAGATCGAACCCCTCGGGTCGGCACCCACCACCGTCACCCCTGGCTTCTGCTCCTTCAGATAGCGGCCCACGCCGCTGATGGTTCCCCCCGTCCCAACTCCGACAACCAGGATGTCAATCTCACCATCGGTTTGGCGCCAGATCTCTGGCCCGGTCGTCTCGTAATGAGCTTCCGGGTTGGCCATGTTCGAGTACTGATCCGGTCGGAAAGAACCCTCGATCTCGCTGGTTAGCCGGTCGGCGATGGAGTAGTAGGAATCGGGGTGCTCTGGGCCCAACTCGGTGGGAGCGACGATCACTTCGACTCCATACGCTTTGAGGAGGTCTTGTTTCTCCTGGGATACCTTGTCGGGGACGGTGCAGATGACGCGATAGCCCCGTACTGCCCCGACCAGGGCGAGTCCGACACCTGTGTTGCCCGAGGTGGGTTCGATGATGGTTCCGCCGGGCCGCAAGAGCCCACTGCGCTCGGCCTCATCGATCATCGACACAGCGATCCGTTCCTTGATCGACCCGCCCGGGTTGGTGTGTTCGATCTTCGCCACCAGGTTTCCGGGAGGGTGAAGCCTCGCCAGTCGCACTAGCGGCGTGTTGCCAATCGCGCCGAGGACGTCCTCGAAGATCTCCATGGTCGCGAGGCTAGGCCTGGTCTAAGGACGTTCGGCGTCGGCGGACCAATGTCAGTACCCCGGCCAGGCCGGCCAGAAGCACGCCGCCGCCCAGTGTCCAGACCGTCGATGAGGGACCGGTCATCGCGACGATGGGACCTGGCGAAGAACCGGGTCCGAGGATCTCCTCGATGTCTGCCAAGGTGTACTGCGGTCGGCATGTGCCGATGGTGGTCTTCCCATCGGATTCAGTGGCAATCAACCCGACCGGGCCTGACTCGGTTGGGTCGATCCCGCATGCGAGCGGACCTTCGGTTACCCATACCTCTTTTGTTGGGCCCACCTGTCCCTTGTAGACACGCTCAACCACGGCCGTGAACGAAGTGGTTGCATCCCCGCCGATTTGAGTCGGAGATTGAACCGAGAAGACCGTGTCCGCTTGAGCAACGATGGCGCTCAAGGGCTTGCTGTCGCATCCACACGCCTCCGCCGGACTGGCCAGCGAAGCGACAATGGCGATAATCAGCGCTCCACCTAGGCCGAATCTCCACTTCATCGTTCCACCATCTCGTCGTCCACGGTACCCGGCTGCACCACTACGCTTCGACCATGTCACGGCTGGCCAGATACGCCTGGTTCGTGCTCGTGTTCAATGTCGGTGTGATTCTGCTCGGGGCCCTGGTGAGGGCCACCGGGTCGGGAGCCGGGTGTGGCCGATCCTGGCCGACCTGTCAGGGGGAGATCGTTCCCCAATTGGAAGGCGCCACCGCCATCGAGTTCACTCATCGGGTCTCCAGCGGCGTCGCCCTCATCCTTGTGTTCGCACTCGCGATTGCCGTGTGGCGCTCGGTTCCTCGGGGGACCCAGGCAAGGTTCGGGGTGGTACTCGCCGTGGTCTCGATCGTCGGTGAGGCGCTGATCGGGGCAGCCATCGTCCTCGCCGAATGGGTTGCCGACGACACGTCTGTGGCACGCACAGCAGCCGTTCCTCTCCACCTGGTCAACACCCTATTCCTGCTCGCGGCACTTGCTCTTACCGCCTTCTGGTTGAGCGGGGGAAGGAAGCTCGACTTCAACAAGGACCCGGCCCTGCGGGCCTGGATCATCGTTGGCGGGGTAGCGCTCATCCTGATCGCGGCGACCGGGGCGGTGACCGCCCTTGCCGACACTCTGTTCCCCAAAGATGCTGGATCGGACGGTGGCGAGCATTTTCTTACCCGCCTCCGGGTGATCCATCCTGTGCTGGCTGTGTTCGCGGCTTCGGTGGGGTGGTGGGCGTCGCGGAGAGCTGACATGACCCCGTCCCGCGCCACCATGGCGCTGCCGATCTTGGTTGGAGCGATGTTGCTCACCGGCTCGTTGAACATCCTGCTCGGCGTGCCCGTTTGGATGCAGCTCCTACACCTGCTTCTGGCGGACGCCCTATGGATTGCATATGTTCTTGCCTCGGCAGAAGCTCTCCAGGTCGAGACACCGATTTCTCAGGCGGTCGGCTGAATATGCTCGTCGCCCAACAAATAGCGCGGGCCTGATCCTCGCTCGGCGATTGCATCTCCCGGATTGAAGATTGCACACGACTTCAGGGAGAGACACCCGCACCCGATGCAGTCGGTCAGATCATTGCGCAGGGCATGTAGCTCTGTGATCTGCCGGTCGAGTCGCTTTCGCCAGGATCGCGACAGTTTCTCCCAATCATTCTTAGTGGGTGTCCTGTCATGAGGAAGAGTCCCCAGTGCCTCCGCCACCTCGCCAAGCGAAAGGCCTACTTCTTGTGCTGCGCGGACCAGTGATACCCGACGCAGGGCGGCTCGTGGATAGCGGCGCTGGTTGCCGTTGGTCCGCTCGGACTCGATCAGGCCCTTGGTCTCATAGAACCGGAGGGCCGATGTGGCTACTCCAGACCGATCCGCCAACTCGCCAATCGTGAGAAGTTCCATTGTTCGATACTAACTCTTGACTTCAAGTGAACTTGAAGTTGTAGGTTGGGCACAATGATGACAAAGCAAGGTGACTGGGTTTCTGCGGTCGGCGTCGATGACCTCCCGATCGGTGGAAGGAAGCTGTTCAGGCACTACGACAAGAGGATTGCCGTTTTCCGCACCGAGCGAGCGATCTACGCCATCGACAACAGATGCCCCCACCAGGGTTACGCGCTACTCCAAGGAGACGTCAACGAGGAAACGTTGACCTGTGCCTGGCACAACTGGAAGTTCGAGCTGGATGAGGGCGGGTTTTGCAGCTTCGGGGGCGAAAACGTCCGGACGTATCCGGTAGAGGTGCGTGGCGGCCAGGTGTTCGTTGACGTCACCGACCCCGCAGCAGAGGTCATTGCGCCTCAACTGTTCGAGAGTCTGCTCGAGGCGATGGGCGAAGTCGACATTGGAAGAATGGCTCGTGACACCATGAGGCTTCGGCAGATCGGCACACCGCTGATTGAAGTCGTACGAGAGGGCGTCAATTTCGGCGCTCCCCGGATGGAGTACGGGTGGAACCACTCACTGGCAACACTCACCGACTGTCTCAACCTCGCTGCGATGTTCGAGGGGGAGTTGCAAGCGTTTCCGGTGATCCAGGGAATGTCTGTTGTTTCCCAAAACGAGGTGAGGCGGCCAATTCGGACCCGCCCCGATCCTGTTGACCCGGTCGAGGTCTATGGGTCGGTCGAGGAGGCGCTATTGGCCTATCCCCACCTGGTGAACGACGAGCAATCGGATAAGGCCGAAGCCCTGCTCCGGGGACTGCTCGCATCGGGCGTGGCGCCGGACAAGGTGAGGCACGCTCTCTTGTCAGCAATCACCGACCACTTTCTCGGCTACGGCCATCCGATGATCTTCGCCCACAAATCGTTTGAGATCCTGGACAAGATCGGCTGGGAAGAGGCGGACACGGTTCTCAGCCCATTGGTTCCAAACATGGTTCTGTCTACCCGCTATGACCGGCTTCCCTATATGCGGAAGTTTCTCAAGGCGTGGGAGGCGGCTGAGGTCGACCTGGATGGGCTTGTCGCCAAGCAGAATGGAGCTCCATTCGACGCCGAGGTCTTCCGTAGGGCGGTACTCGACGGTGATCCACAGACATCGTTCGCTGCTTTGAATGGGGCGCTGGAGTCCGGGGTGGATGTCGGAAAGATCCTCAACGTCACGTCAGCGGCGGCGGCCGAGAGATTCCGACGATTCGACATCGACATCGACATCGACGACACCAACGAGTGGGGCTGGCTCGACGTCACTCACAACATGACATACCTCGACGCCCTTCGATGGGCGTGGAGCGTCGACCCTACGCCCGAGGTGCTTCGGGGTCTGTATCACGCGGTTTGGTTCGTTAACTTCACCAGGCAGTTCGATGAGAGAAACCCACGGGTGAGACCAAAGCCGGCGGTGACATCGGACGCGGACTCCATTGTCACCGCGATTCGAAACAAGGACCCTGAAGGCGCCGAGGCTTTGATCGCCGGTTACGAGGGCCCAGCCGAGGAGTTGCATGGTGCCGTCGCCCGGAGTGCATCCGAGGACAACAGTGTCGCTCCAATCATGGTGGCGCACTCGGTCAAGACGGCGCGAGCGTCGATCGTCGAGTCGGAGGCGATCGGCGACCGTTCCCCGATGATTGCCGCCGGCCGTTTCATGGCATCTCCGAAGCGGGAGCGGTTTGTCTACAACGCCACACTCGAGGCCATCGCCTTCACCGCAGGAAGAAGCCGCGGCGGAGGCGAATAGGTCGGGCTCCTAAAGCTGTTCTCGCAGAGCCCGGGCGTCCTCGGTGGGCAGATTGCAGATGAAGCCCTCGCAGACGTAGGCGAGTGTCTTGCCTTCCACGAAACGGTCGGCGAGTAACGGAACTGCCAAAGTGCCTTCTGGGCTGCCGGCGAGCGCAACATGTGGTCGGAATCTCTCCCAGTAGACCGAGGAGACCCTCTGCCACTCTGGCCCAACGATGGCCAACTCCCGGGTGCCTCGATGAATCGAATGGAGGACAGCGAGGTGATGTCCCACCATCGATGGAAACCGGTCTGCCAGTGCCCCGATAGACCGAATTGCGTCCTCGGCACGGTGGCGCAGGTCGATATCCCCGGTGTAGAGGCTCGCCAGCAATAGAGCCTCGGCGGCGAGTGCGTTGCCCGAGGGGAGCGGATTGTCCGTTTGGTCGGTCGGCCTTTTCACCAACTCCTCACCGTCGTCGGGAGTGGTGTAGAAGCCTCCGTTCTGATTGGTGAACCGATCCAAGTGACCGACCAGTTCTATCGCGCTCTCAAACCACTCGCCCTCCCCGGTGGCAGCGAACAGGGAGAAAAGGGCCACTGCCATCGAGGCGTGGTCATCGAGGAATCCGGGGGCCGACGTTCGTCCGTCGCGCCAGGAGCGCATCAGGACGTCGTCCACCACGAGGTTGTCCAGAACAAACCGGGCTGCCTTGCGGGCTGCTTCGAGGTAGGTCTCCTCTTCGAGCGCGGCGCCGGCCTCGGCGAAGGCTCTAATCGCCAGCCCAGTCCATGCTGCGATCACCTTGTCGTCCAGACCCGGCCGCACCCTCTGGGCCCGAACCGATAGGAGTCGGGTCCTGACGGACTCGATGTTGTCGTCCCACTCGTCGCCGGTCGGTCGGTGGAGGATGTTGGATCCTTCGAAATTGCCGGCCTCCGTGACACCGAAGAACCGGGCGGCCTCTTCGCCATCATCAGAACCAAGTGATTCCTCGAGTTCCTCGCGGTTCCAGACGTAGAACTTGCCCTCCACGCCTTCCGAGTCGGCGTCCTCGGCCGAGAAGAAACCCCCATCGGGATGGCGGAGGTCGGTGAGCATGTAGTCGAGGGTCGATCGGCAGACTTCGATGAACCGGGTGTTTTCTAGTTCGATGCCTGCCCAGAGATAAAGCCGGGCCAACTGGGCGTTGTCGTAGAGCATCTTCTCGAAGTGGGGCACCAGCCAATGGGCGTCGACCGAGTAGCGGGAGAACCCACCCCCGAGATGGTCGTGAATGCCTCCGTCGGCCATATTGGTGAGGCTGATGGTGAGCATCTCGTCGGTTTGATCGGCCCAAGCTTCTTCCCGAATGCGTAGAAGGAACTCCAAGACGGGCTGTTGGGGAAACTTTGGTGCTCCGCCGAATCCTCCGTCAATCTTGTCGAAAGTCGCTGAGATGGAGCGATACGCCGATTCGAGGGTGGCCGAGCTTGGTAGCGCTTCGCCGACGGGCATCGATCGGCCGATTGCCTCGACGAGCCGGTCGGCCTGGTCAAGCAAGTCATCGCGCTGGTTCTCCCAAGCATCTGCGATCCCAGTCGCGACCCGCCTGAACGAAGGCATTCCGTGTTGGTCGACTTTGGGGAAATAGGTCCCGGCATAGAAAGGCCGTCCATCGGGAGCAAGCCAGACGGTCATCGGCCAGCCACCGCGGCCGGTCATGGCCTGGACCGCCTCCATGTAGATCGAGTCCACGTCTGGCCGCTCCTCGCGGTCGACTTTCACGTTGACGAACATGCGATTCATCTCTTCGGCTGTCGCCGGATCCTCGAAGGACTCGTGAGCCATCACATGGCACCAATGACATGCCGAGTAGCCAACGCTGAGCAAAATGGGAACGTCGCGCTCCTTGGCCTCTCCGAATGCCTCGTCTCCCCACTCGTGCCAGTCCACCGGATTGTCCTTGTGTTGAAGGAGATAGGGGGAGGTTGCGGAGGCGAGCCGGTTGGGCACAGTCAGAAGGTAGCTTGGCCTCAACCCAAAGAGGTTGGAGACATGAATCACGACCATCTGAATGGCGTACGTAGAACTTCGTGAATCGTGTTGAATGGCGCCCATGACTGACTCAGACATCGCTGCCCTCTATCTGTCGGCCGAACAACGTTGGATGGAACGCTGGGTGGAAGGGCCGACCATTGAGGGAAACCCCCTTCGCAGAGGAGATGCTGCGCCTGTCGTCGAAGTGACCGGCGAGGACGGGGCCAACCTCATGCTCGACGAGACTTGGACCGATGGGCCGGCGTTGATAATGCTGTGGCGTCATCTCGGATGTGGGTGTGGCATGGACCGGACCGGACGCCTCCAGGACGAGCTTCCCCGCTACGAAGAGGCAGGGCTCAACGTCGTCATCTGCGCCCCGGCCGACCGGCATCGGATCGCGATCTACAAGGAAAAGCACGAGGTTGCGGTCCCGATGTACTCCGATCCTGACTACGCGGCTCATAAGGCATTCGGTCTGGGCCATTGGTCGGTGGAGCAGGTTCTATACGACGCGCCCGATGAGTTCTGTGATCTTGGCCGGAACACCGGGAAGAAGTTCCAGGACGATCGTCGTGATCAAGGCCGCCCGATGGTGGACGACCCCTGGATGCAGTCGGGCGAGTTTGTCGTCGACTCATCCGGGATGATTCGTGTCGCCTACCTCTACAACTACTGCGAGGACTTTCCCGACCCGCGGGTCTTCACTACCGCGGCACGTCTCGCCAGCACCTGACCAGGCCCGTGAAGACGCTGCTGCTGATGCGGCACGGGAAGTCGGACTGGGGCGCCGACTACCAGGCCGACCACGAGCGGCCCCTCAACCAGCGCGGTGCTCGAAGCGCTCGACTCATGGGCCGTCTCCTTGCTGGAAGGAGAATGGCACCCCAGCATGTCATCAGCTCTCCTGCTGTGAGGGCGCGGACAACCGCCGAGCTCGCGATCGAAGCAGGTGACTGGGATTGCGCTCTGGTCCTGGATGCAGGTCTTTACGAGTCTGGCGTGGCAGGCGTTCTTGCTATCGCTGCCGCCGCTCCCGACGTTGCCCGGCTGGCGATTATCGGGCATCAGCCGACTTGGTCGATGATCCTCGGTGAGATCGCCGGATCCAGAGTCGAGATGAAGACGGCTTCGGTGGCTGTCGTGGAGCTGACGATCGACTCCTGGGGCGAGCTGCCCAATGCCAGCGGTTCGCTCACCGACCTCATCAATCCGCGGGCTTTCTTCGACTCGAAGTGGGACCAAGACAGCCAGGAGGGGAACGAGGGTTGATCGGAGGGCGTGCGTATCCCTGAAGGGTCCTGGCTGGTAGCCGAAGTTGCTGTTGGCGGTGAGCTGGTGCCACCTCTGGAGGGAGCGAGGTTGACGCTTGAAGTCAGCGGCGACCGTGTCGGAGGCTCGGCCGGCGTCAATCGGTTCGTAGGTCAGGTCAGCGAAGACGGATTCGGGCCGCTGGCAACAACGAGGAGGGCTGGACCTCCGGATCTGATGGATCAGGAGGGGCTCTTCCTTTCCCACCTCGATGAGATCGATTCGATTGAATCGATCGGCGAAGAGATAGTTCTGTTGGCCTCCGGGATTGTCGTCGTGTCGCTGGCTCCGTTAAACTCAGAGAGCGGGAACCCGCAACGGGTCGAAGACGTCTAAAGGCTGTGCAAAAGAGGGGGGTTCACAAAACCCACTTCTTATGTCATAGTTGACCGTCCGGGGATCTCCCCATCCCCGCCCAGCCCCAAGGGCCCCAGGAGGACTTTGTTTTATGGCCGCTGCTGAAACGCGTACCCAAAAGAAGGACAAGCCGCGCATTCGGCTTCACACGAAGCTGACCGACGAGCGTGGTCGTCTCACGACCGACCTCGTTTCTCAGTATCTTGCCGCCATTGGCGAGTACGACCTGCTCACTGCTGAACAGGAGGTCGAGCTTGCCCAGAAGATCGAGTCTGGCGAAGAGGCCGCCGAGAAACTGGAGAACGGCGAGTTCAAAGGCAAGCGTCAGGAGATGGAGCTTCGTCGTGTCGCCCGCCGCGGCGCCCAGGCCAAGGACGACTTCCTCACTGCCAACCTACGTCTCGTGGTGGCCAACGCCCGTCGCTACGCAAACACCTCTGGCATCGACTTCCTCGACCTGATCCAGGAAGGCAACCTCGGCCTGATCCGCGCCGTTGAGAAGTTCGACTGGAGGAAGGGCTTCAAGTTCTCCACCTATGCAACCTGGTGGATTCGTCAGGCGATCACCCGCGCCATCGCTGACAAGTCGCGAACGGTGAGAATCCCGGTTCATCTTCACGACACCCTCGCCGCGGTTCGCGCCGCCCAGGCCTCCCTGAAAGCTGAGCTTGGCCGAGACCCGCGTCCCGACGAGATTGCGGAGGAGGCTGGTGTCACTGCCGACAAGGTCGAGCTTGCGCTCAGCGTCGCCGACACGGTTTCGTTGGAGCAGCCGATCGGTGAGGACGGCGCCCAGCTCGGTGACTTCATTGAGGACGAGGATGCTGCCGATCCGGTGCAGATGACCGAGGAGATGGACGTTGCCAACTCGCTTCGCATCTCCATCGAGCGTCTTCCTGAGCGGGAAGGACGCATTCTCGCCCTTCGTTACGGCTTCTACGACGGCGTGCCACGTACCCTCGAGGAGATCGGCGACGAGTTCAACCTCACGCGGGAGAGGATCCGCCAGCTGGAGAAACTTGCCCTGTGCCGGCTTCGACACCCCTCCTTTGGCATCAGGGAAGCCGACCTGGTCTGACTCCTACCCCTGTTGATTAGAGAAGGGCCCGCCGATGGCGGGCCCTTCTCCTTTCCGCGAGGTCCTTTCCGGCGACTCACGGGTTTCAGGCCTCTGTCGGTTCCGTCGAGCCTATTTATTCAGAGGGCTCAATCGCCGTCGGGTCCTACAATGGCCCGCCCGGTGCGTCCTCCTGTTTGACTTGAAGCGCACTTGAAGTTGTACGTTTGGTGAGCGGTCATGTCCTTCGATCAACTGACTCCTGGAGCTGTTCTGCGCGATGGGTTTCGTCTCATCGGGCGTTTTGTGCGCGCCCATCCGTTGTCGTTTGGCATCGCGCTGATCGGGTCGTCGCTCTTCGCCGTGGCGATCATCGCCTCTGCGTTCGTGATCGGTTGGGTGACCGACACCTTGATCATTCCGGTGCTCGACGAAGGCGCTGAACCCGCCGACCTTCTGATGCCGGCGGCCGTGGCGATCATGGTGATTGCATTTGCCAAAGCTGTGGGTGTCATCCTTCGCCGGGCCTCGGCGGCCTGGCTGACCTTCAAGACCCGCCAGGACACTCGCAACGCCCTAGTTGACCACCAGCTTTCCCTGAGGATGTCCTGGTTCGATCGCCAGGCCATCGGCGATCTGCTTGCCGTCGCAGATTCCGATGTCGACCAGGGAACCGGCGTTCTTCACCCACTTCCCTATGCGGTCGGAGTCTCTTTTCTTCTGATCGGTTCCCTGGTCGTGGTAACCGCGACCGATCTTTGGCTGGGCCTCGGCGCCTTCGTAGGTCTCATCCTGATCGTGGGCATCAACCTCTGGGGTAGCTGGACCACCTATTGGCTCTGGGAGGACGTCCAGCAGAACCGAGGTCGGGTGGCTGCGCTGGCCCACGAGAGTTTCGACGGTGCCCTCACAGTCAAGGCCTTGGGGCGGGAGGATTACGTCGCCGACCACTTTCAGGATGCTTCTGAAACGCTGCGTGACGGCCTTATCGAGGTCTATTCGAAGTGGCGTTCCTTCCAGACGATCGTCCAGGCCATGCCTCAGGTTCTAACACTCCTGCTTCTGGTGGTGGGGGTCGTCCGCATCGATGCTGGCTTGCTCAGCACGGGAGAAATGGTCGCCGTCGCCTACTTGCTGACGCTGCTTGCCTTCCCCACTCGTTTCCTCGGCTTCATCCTTTGGGAGATGGCAGCCAGCTTGGCCAGTTGGCAGCGGGTTCAGAAAGTCATGACCGCCGACGAGTACATGTCGTACGGTTCCGAGCGAGCCCACTACGACGGGGGAGCGGCTTCGGTTTCAGGGTCAAGGGTTGCCTTTTCCTACAGCGATTCGGGACCAGTCTTCGATGGAATGGACCTGGATCTGGGGGCCGGAACGACTCTGGCTGTGGTCGGCCGCACTGGTAGCGGAAAGTCCACCCTGAGCCTCCTTCTCAGCCGGCTTTGGGACCCCAACTCCGGTCAGATTCACATCGACGGTCGTGACTTGCGGAGCTTTGCCGTATCGGAATTGCCTCGTGAGGTGGGATACGTGGCCCAAAGCGAGTTTCTGTTTGATGACTCCGTTGAGGGGAACATCACGCTCGGCGAGCCCTTTGACCGGCGGGCGGTCGAGGAAGCGGCCCGTCTCGCCGGTGCGACAGAATTCATCGACTCACTGGCTGATGGCTATCAGACGGACATTGGGGAGAGGGGCACGACGTTGTCCGGAGGTCAGAGGCAACGAATCGCCCTGGCCCGAGCTCTGATACGACGCCCACGGTTGCTACTCCTGGACGATGCAACGTCAGCGGTAGATCCATCGGTCGAGGCTCAGATCCTTCGCAGCCTCAAGGAAGCGGCGTTGCCTTCAACAATCGTGGTGGTCGCCTACCGTCCAGCGTCGATCCGCCTGGCCGATGAAGTCGTGTTCCTCGACGAGAAACGGATAGTCGCCCACGGCACCCATGAGGAGCTGCTCGTCACCACACCTGGCTACGCCGACCTGGTGCAGGCGTATGAGCGTGATGCGGAGCGGACTGCTCGAGGCTCGACATGAGACGATCGACGTCGGCCCTTCTCGCTCAGGCCCTCAGAGTTGCTCCTGCCCTTGGCGTCGGTCTCAATTTCACGCTGTTTCTTGCGATGGTCGGACAGGGAGTGACGATCCTCACACCGGTCATGCTCCAGTTGATCATTGACGATGAAATCCTGGCTGAGGGTGGCCCCAGCGTGACTGGTGTTCTTCTCAAGACCGGGTTGGCTCTGGCAGCCCTCGTGATGGGGCTTGCCGTCGCTCGGCTGGCGGTTCTTCGACTAGTGCGGACATCGTCGACCGGTTTGTCCGACCTGCGGGAGATGACATTCCGGCATCTGCTTCATCGCTCCGTTCTCCACGTGGAGTCAGCACGTCGTGGTGTGCTTGTTGCCCGGGTCACGTCAGACATCAGCGCAATCCAGGAATTCATGGAGTGGGGAGGAATAGCCCTCGTGATCTCCATCAGTGAGGTGATTCTCGCTGTCGCGGTGATGGCCATCTACGAATGGCGTCTGGCGGCCCTGGCGGTGGTTGGTATGGCGGCCTACCTCATCATCATGCGTCAGTTCCAGCGCATGTTGCGTAAGCGATACGATCTGGTTCGTTCCGAGGTAGGCAAGTCGCTAGGAGTGCTGAGCGAGACCATATCGGCCATCCCGGTCGTGCGGGCGTACGGAACAGAGGACACCGCGAGGGACAAGGTTGCCACATCCCTCGCTCAGAGATTCGCCGCCGAGTTCAGGGCAGGGCGATTAGGCGCCACGCTGTTCTCCTCGGCCGAGATCTTTGCCGGATTGATAACCACGACGATGATCATCGGCGGCGTCCTGATAGGTGCCGAAGGTGGCATGACTGTGGGCCGTCTCATCGCGCTCCTTTTCCTGGCCAATCTGCTGATAGAACCGCTCCAGATCGTGGTTCAGACCCTTGATCAGGCTCAGAGCGCTGCATCCGGGCTTCGAAGGGTCCTGGGAGTTCTCGACACTGAAGTGGAGATCTCCGAGCCGGATGACCCACAGCCGATTCGTCCCGGTGGGTTGAGTGCTCGGTTTGACGGAGTGTCCTTTTCCTACGGTGACGGTCCCAAGGTCCTCGAAGATGTGACCGTCGACATCGCCGTGGGTTCCAAGGTTGCGGTGGTGGGTGAGACAGGCTCGGGCAAGACAACCTTCGCCAAGCTGCTTGTGCGTCTTCTCGACCCGGACGAGGGGACGATCCATATCGGTGGTGAGAGAGTCCACCGGATGCGGCTCGAAGACCTTCGCAATCGGGTTGCCTTCGTTCCCCAGGAGGGCTTCCTATTCGACGAAACTTTGGTGGACAACGTTCGATATGGCCGTCCCGAAGCCAGCGACGCCGAGATCTGGACCGCTTTCCACGAATTGGAGATCGGCGGTTGGGTGGACGGGCTTCCCGACGGTCTCCAGACGAGAGTCGGGGAGCGAGGCCACAACCTCTCCGCCGGAGAGCGACAGCTAGTGGCGCTAGTCCGGGCATGGATCGGCTCCCCTGACCTCCTTGTTCTTGACGAGGCAACGTCTGCGGTCGATCCGGCGCTCGATGTCAGCCTGCGTCACGCAATGGCGCATCTCACCGAAGGGCGGACATCCTTGACGGTTGCTCATCGTTTGTCCACTGCCGAGAGCGCCGACGAGGTTCTCGTTTTCGACCAGGGTCGGCTGGTGCAGCGGGGCAGCCACCGGGAACTGCTCGCTCAGGAAGGTGTCTACTCAGCCTTATATGCCGACTGGACGGCTGGCACGAAATCGCTCTAGCCCGTTATCTGGCCGATCGGCGTCTTTTTGGCTAGTCATCAAATCTCTGTGACGGTCCCCCTAACTCCGAGACGCCATGGTCGAGGAGGCATGCGGCCAAAGTCGGTCGGCAATCAGGACGGGGGCGGCACGTAGGTGCCGGTGGTAAACCGGCCTCCCTCGACCTCGATCTCCCAGATCGACCCCTTGGAGCAATAGAACCTGGAGTTGATGGTCAAGCCTGCCCACATCAGTCGGTTGATCGTTGCCGGGATGACATCGCCGTGGGTGCACAAGACCGCGTTGCTGCCCACCAACGAGTCGACGAGGTCGTAGGCGGCGTCTGTGTCCGGACCTTCAGCCAGGGCGTCGCTCTTTTCGATCTTGGCCCCGACCGCCTTGGCCAGCGGTTTGATCGTCTGCACACACCGGTCGTAGGGGCTGGTGACGATCCGTTCGACCCCGGCGCCGGCCAGCGATTCAGCGAGGGCCTTGGCCTGACGGCTGCCCTTCTTTGAGAGAGGTCGCTTGCGATCGTTCCCCTTCCACTTGGTGCGATCACCGGCGGCGGCATGGCGGAGAAACCGAATCGTCCCGGTTTGCGTGAGTCTCTTCAGGTCAGTCCCAGCGAGCAGATCACGGTCATTCTGGTAGTCGAGGCTGTCGCGCGCCTTCTTCCGCGACACCCACTCAATCTCGTCGATTTCAGAGTTCTCCTTGAAGCCGGGACTGTCGGGGAGTGGCCTCATCGCAAACCAGTTGACCTCTTTCACCCCGTTCGAGATGCGGTGCCGGGTGGTGCCGATGGGGGCAACGATCCGGCAGTGGTATCCGGTTTCTTCCAACACCTCCCTGATTGCGGTCTCCTCAGGACTCTCTCCTTTATCGGCCTTCCCTTTGGGGAATGACCAATCGTCGTAGCTGGGGCGATGGGCAAGAAGGACTTTGACGTTGCCTTTGGGGGTCTTGCGGAAGACGACACCACCGGCGGCTTTGACGAGTCGTGTCACCGGCCGCAGATTAGGCGATGATCTCAGCGCTGCCTGCGCGACAAAGACTCGATAGTCGAGTGCGTTGTGACGATGGGACCCGTCAACTCGTCTGCCTGGCTGAGATCGATTGACACGGCGCCACATGTTTCGCACAGGCGTCTCATGATGCCCGCTCCGACGTTTTGGAAGGCTCCGAAATCGTGTCGTCCCTTGCGACAGGCCGACATGCGGTGCTTCGTAGTTCTGGCTTCGGTGCGCACATGGGTCATGCCGGTCTCACAGATTAGGGCTGTCGACCTCTGAGGTGAGGGTTTCGAGTTCTCCGACCAGCCAGTCGACGGCCACGTCGACGTCATCGGTCCAGATGACATCCTCGGTCACAGCGCCGACCTCCTGGGCCAGGGCCCTGCCCACACGACGCCATTCCTGTCCGACTGCCACGATGGGAAATCGAATCCCGCCGCTGCGGCGCGCGATGTGATTGCTATTCCAGATGATCAGAAGCTCAGTCGCGGTCCCGATCGAACCGGGGAGTGCAATCGCTCCACTGGCAACGCTCAGCATCTCCCCGATCCGTGTGGTCAGGTTTGGGGCCTCGATCAAATCGCTCACATAGGGGTTGGCCTCGACTCGGCCGGGGAAAAGCGCCGGCGCCGTGACCCCGACGACTGGGACGCCCTGCTGGCCGGCCCCCAAAGAGGCGGCCTCCATGGTCCCTCCGTATCCGCCGGTCACCACCCCGACTCCGGCCGCACCAAGACGTCGTCCTACCCGGATTGCGTCTGTCCATTCCGCAGTATCGGGCTGGGTCTGCGATGAGCCGAAGACGGCGACGATATGTGAGCTCAAATGCCGAGAATCTGATCGATCCCGGCCGTGATCCGATCGACATCTATGAGTGCGTGTTTTTCGATGGCGAATTGGGGCCATGGCACGTCGAATCCCGTTACCCGCACGATCGGCGCCTGGAGGTCATACAGGGCCTCCTCGGCGACGACGGCAGATACTTCTGCGGCGACGCCAGCCGATCCTTGTGGCTCCTGGACGAGGAGAAGCCGACCCGTCTTTGCCACTGACTTCAGGACGGTGTCCCGGTCCCAGGGGAAGAGCGTGCGAAGGTCGATCACTTCGATTGAGGCGTCCGACCTTGCGGCCGCTTTGAGTGCTATCGGGACCATTCCCCCGTATGTGACGAGTGTCAGGTCGGCGCCCTCCTGGCGAACTCTTGCCCTGCCGATCGGGAGGGTGAAGTGCTCTACAGGCACCTCTTCGCGTCCCGCCCGGTAGAGAACTTTTGGCTCCAGAAAGATGACAGGATCGTCGCCCTCGAGAGCGGCGGCAAGGAGACCCTTGGCGTCGGTCGGTGTGGAAGGACACACGACGACGAGCCCTGGGGCATGGACGAAATAGGCCTCAGGCGAGTCGCAGTGATGCTCGTGAGCGCCGATTCCGGCACCGTTTGGCCATCTCACCACGACAGGGACGCTCGAGCTGCCGCGGGTCCGGAATCTGAAACGCCCCAGATGGCTGACGATCTGGTCGAAGGCGGGATAGACGAAACCGTCGAACTGGATCTCGGCCACCGGCCTGGCTCCGGCCAGCGCCATCCCAATCGCCGTCCCCACGATCCCCGATTCGTTGAGCGGCGTGTCGATCACACGATCCTCGCCGTAAGTGGATTGGAGATCTTCAGTGATTCGAAACACCCCGCCGCTCAGGCCCACGTCTTCTCCGAGGATTATCACTTCGTCATTGGCAGCCATCGCCTGACCGAGCGCGGCGTTGATCGACTCCGCCATGTTCCAGGATTCGGTAAGCCCGTCGGGAAGATGATCGGTTCCGACTTGCCAGACCTCATCGTCCGAGAACTCCGTCGGTTCCTCGCCATGAGATCGCTCCATGGCGTGGAGCTGGTCTACAACGTGCGCCGGGATGCGGGCAAATCCATGTCTTATCGAGTTGTCTCGCTTCGGGAGCGGCTCGGCTTCGATCGCGGTGATGGCGGCGGCGACGCTCTCGGTGACCTCCTGGGCCACCTTCTCGCCAACCCGTTCATCCCACTCCCCCCGGTTCTCGAGGAAACGCCGAAGTCTCTCAATGGCATCTTTCTCCTTCCACGAGTCCTCCTCCTCCCGGCTGCGGTAGAGAGTGGCGTCATCGGCGGTGGCGTGCCCCCCGTAGCGGTAGGTCATGGCCTCGATGAGGGTGGGGCCCTTGCCCTCCCTGGCCCGACGGACGGCGAGCCTTGTGGCCAGGTAGACGGCGACGGGGTCCATCCCATCGACCCGGAGGCCCTCGAACCCGTAGGCCTGAGCCTTCTGAGCGATCGTTTCGGAGGCGGTCTGCTTCTCGTACGGAACCGAGATTGCGTAGAGGTTGTTGGCGCAGATGAACACCGTTGGGGTCTTCCACACACCGGCGAAATTCATTCCGGCGTGAAA
>CAXMPS010000041.1:0-3031 GCA_964194995.1 uncultured Gammaproteobacteria bacterium
TGTTACCGGCCATCAGCAATGGTGGGCATCGTTGCGTCCCCGGTCATCCAACTATTTGTCCGACGGCCGGCCCCCCAGGAAGCGGGACGAGATCGTCGATGCAAGCGATTCTCAGAGGAGTGAGATCACATGGCTCTATTCCGTAGGAGCCCCCAGATTGTCAGGAGGTCTTCTTCCGAGGGGACCGTCGAGGAACACAAGACCCTTCGAGTAAAGGGACACAAGGTCGAGGTGACACGGTTAGAAGCCACCACCTCACCGACCAAGCCGAAACAAAAGCGCCGGAAGCAATCCAAGGGCTCCGGACGGTCCTCGCGCAACGGCACATCTACTACGAGAAGCCGCACCCGTCGTCCAATCGACGACGAGGTGATAGTTCCCGTCGAGACCGGTCGCAAGCAGATGCTGGTCCGGGTGGCTAACCGACAGACCCAGATGGTGGTTCTCGAGGGCCCTGTGCTGGTCGAACACTATGTCGCCCGGGAGCAGACCACATCGGTCGCCGGCAACATCTATCTAGGCAAGGTTCGCAATGTTCTTCCTGGCATGGAGGCCGCGTTTCTCGACTTTGGCGACCCCAAGAACGGCGTGCTCTATTCGTCCGATGTTGCCGCTGATGGCAGGGGGAACGGAAAGACGAACAAGAGGATTGAGAACGTTCTCAAGGAGGGCGACGAGGTGCTGGTCCAGGTCACCAAGGACGCCATGGGCGCCAAAGGCGCCAGGCTGACCGGCGTCCCCTCCCTTCCCGGCCGATACCTCGTTTTGGTCCCGGACTCGGACAATGTGGGTATCAGCCGGCGCTTGCCAGACGACGACCGCGCTCGTCTTCGCGAGGCGATAAACGAGGTCAGGCCCAAGGGCTACGGAGTGATCGTTCGCACTGCAGCGCTGCATGCCACCAGAGAGGCCCTCGCCGCCGATATCTCCCGTCTGATCGAGAACTGGGAGCGAATCCAGGACGAGGCCGGCAACGGGGGAGCACCCCGACAGATTCACGAGGAGCCCCAACTGCTCATCAAGGTGATCCGAGAGCACTTCACGGCTGATTTCAGGAAGCTCCTGATCGACGATGCGAAGGCTTATGAGACTGTGGTCTCATATCTGCAAGCGACTGCTCCCGATCTGGTCCCGAGGGTTCAGCTTTACGAGGACACCACGCCGTTATTCGAGCGTTACCACGTCGACGACCAACTCAAGAAGGCTCTCGACCGTAAGGTCTTCCTTCCGTCAGGTGGTCATCTCGTGGTAGATCGCACCGAAGCCCTGACCGTCATAGACGTCAACACCGGAAAGTTCGTCGGTTCTTCCACGCTCGAGGACACGGTGCTCCAGAACAACTTGGAGGCCGCCGAGGAGATTGGCCGTCAGCTTCGCCTCAGAGACATCGGTGGAATCATCGTTATCGACTTCATCGACATGGAGTCATCGACGAATCAACAGAAGGTGCTGAGACGTCTCAAGGAAACTCTGGCCAAGGACAAGACCCGAACCCAGGTCTTCGAAGTCTCCTACCTCGGGCTGGTCGAGATGACCAGGAAGAATGTGTCAGCCGGCCTTCTCGAGCAGTTCTCGTCGAAGTGTGAGCATTGCAGTGGCCGCGGCGTCATCGTTCATGATCACTACATAGCGGCTCAGCCGGCAACCCAGGTGGCAGGCAGCGGGTAGCAGGTATTCTGTTAGTGGCCCGTCTCACAAATGGCTCCGGCGTCTCTCCGGCCCTCGAGGCCGCTCGCGGCGTCCTCCGCCTTGCCGCACGATCAGGTGCGGCTTCGTTGTGCGTCCTTGCGATTCAAACGCCGATGCCTCAGAGACACACTCGAACCACTTGTGCGACAGACCACTAGGTCTGTTGGCGATAGATCTCCGGCACGGGTACCATTTCGCCGCCCCCCTTTCAGAAGAGGTTTACCCATGTACGCCATCATTCGCTCCGGCGGCAAGCAGGCCAAAGTGCAGTCTGGTGATGTCATCGATATCGAGCGCATCAAGGGCTCCGAAGACAAGTTGACATTCGCTCCCTTGCTCGTCGTCGACGATGAGGGCACCGCCGTGTCTGACCGAAAGGTTCTCGACAAGGCGAAAGTGACCGCCAAGATCCTCGGCGAGGCCAGGGGCCCGAAGATCGACATCTTCAAGTACAAGAACAAGACCGGCTACCGCCGACGTCAAGGTCACCGTCAGACATACACCCGTATCGAAATCACGGGCATCAGCCTTCCCGGCGCCAAGAAGTCGAAGGCAGAGGTCAAGCCCGTAGAATCCTCAGAGGAGGAATGAAATGTCAAAGACCAAAGCAGGCGGCTCATCAAAGAACGGTCGTGATTCGCACGCACAGCGACTCGGACCCAAGGTATTTGACGGCGAATTCGTGAACGCCGGCGCCATCCTGGTGCGTCAGCGCGGCACCCGCATCCATCCGGGTGAGAACGTAGGCAAAGGAGGCGACGACACCCTCTTTGCCACCTCGGCCGGAACGGTCAAGTACGGCGTGCGCGCCAACAGGCGTCACGTCAACGTCGTCTCCGAATAAGCAAGAGCCGGTCGTGTTCGTCGACCGGGTTCGCATCAACCTCCGTGCCGGCAACGGCGGTGCGGGGGTTGTTTCGTTTGTAAGGGCCAAGGGGAAGCCAAAAGGCAGGCCAATTGGCGGAAGCGGTGGCCCGGGCGGTTCCGTGATCCTGCGGGCCGACACTTCGGTGTCCACACTTCTTCGGTACCAGCGCAACCCGCACCACGCCGCCGGACCCGGGACCCATGGTCAGGGCGACTTGAGGCACGGAAGGACCGGAAAGGACGCCGTTCTTTCGGTCCCGCTGGGCACAGTTGTCCACGATTCTGAGGACGTCCTCATCGCCGACCTCGTCGAGGAGGGTCAGCAGGCAGTGGTCCTGACCGGAGGTCGGGGCGGCAGGGGCAATGCCGCATTCGTCAACCCGGCCAACCGGGCGCCCGCCGTTGCCGAGCAGGGGGAGTATGGACGTGACGAGTGGTTCACGCTCGAAATGAGGCTGCTCGCCGACGCCGCCCT
>CAXMPS010000042.1:0-2617 GCA_964194995.1 uncultured Gammaproteobacteria bacterium
ACCTCGTCCGTCTAAGAAAATTCATCTCGTTCCTTTCTGTAGGACGTTCTTGCGAGGTTGAGGAGTCTCATGACTCCAGATCTGAGAACGGGAGGGTACTCCGAAGGGGAATAGCGTGCCAACGGGCCCGGCCTGGCTCCATCACCATCTGCGGCGGTACCTCTCTATGAAGGCCCAGCGGCTGTAGGAAGGGGTGGGGCCTCCGCCGCCAATACCGACTCGATCACCCTCATGTTCGCAATCGAGTCGGCGTTCGATACCGCCACGTCGCCACCATCGAGGACAGCGGCGGCAAAGTCGTCGGCTTGAAGTGTGTACTGGTTGGCGGCAGTGGTCTCGATCGTCTCCACACTGGGATTGGCCGGAGGATCTCCTCCCTCGGTGACGAAAATGCGATGCCGTCGGTCGGGTGGTGCATTGAACGGGATCTCTACCTCGAGTCGGCCTTCGGTACCGAACACGTGTACTCGCTGGTAGTCCTCCATCGCTGTGGAACAGGTGAACGTGGCGTGTGCTTCCCCGAACCGCAGCAAACCCGAGGTGAGGACGTCCGTTCCGAATTCAGCGCTTCGGTGGACAATCGCCTCCACTTCATCGGGCTCGGAGGCGAAGAGCATCCGCGAAAGGTTGATGCAGTAGCAACCGATGTCCATCACAGCTCCGCCGCCGTACTCGGCAATGTTGCGGATGTTGGTGGCGTCGGTGTTGTTGTACGAGAACCAGCTTGTCACAGCAGTCAAAGTTCCCAACCGGCCCGAGGCGACGATGTCGCGCACCTTCACCCACTGAGGGTGGAGTCGATACATGAACGCCTCGGCGAGCTTCACGCCTTTTTGGTCACAAGCATCGACCATCTCCTCGGCCTGGGCCGCGGACATGGCAAGGGGTTTCTCGCACAAGATGTGTTTTCCGGCTGCGGCGGCGGCCATGGTCCATTCCGCGTGAAGATGGTTTGGCAGCGGGATATACACGGCATCTATGTCATGGTCCTCCAGAAGCGCCTCATAAGTTCCAAACGACCTTGGGATCGCTAGCCGTTCGGCTGCGTCTCGTGCGGTCGCCTCGTCGCGGGAGGCGATCGCAGCCACTTCAACGCGCTCCGCTTGCTGCATAGCCGGGATCACGGTGGCTGTCCCGATGTTGGCGGTGCTGAGTATCCCGATGCGAAGCTTGTTGACCATGTGAGCCTTTCTGATCTTGTCGGCCCCAACCTACTGCCGGCTTTTCTTCACGTTTCCGAGGCGGTGACCCGGCTCGTCACGTGACGAGTTCCGCTCCCATGCGGGCCAGCTCGATGTCATCTGCCTCAGGAAGCCCGCTGACTCCCACTGCGCCAACGGTGTCGCCACCAACGACGATCGGGACTCCTCCACCCCAACCCGTGTAGCGGAGGTCACCGAAGTTGGTGATGGCGAAATCCTCGGTGCGGGAGGCTTCTCCGACCTCTTGAGACTCTTTACGTTCGCGGGCCGCCGTGAAGGCCTTGTTGATGGCGTTGTTGATCGAAGCGAGTGGACAGTCGTCGGTCCGCAGCAACGCGAAGAGTTCGCCGTGAGCGTCGCATACCGCTACAGCTGCTCCCCGGTTGTCCCGTTCCAGTTCGGCTCGCACTGTGTCGACGATCTTCCACGCCTCGACGTGTGAAAGCACTTTCGTCGTCTTCATCTTCCCTCCCAATCGCTATGGCCGACTAAGACAGGCCTATCGTCACCGACCCGATCACAGGAGTCAAAGAAATGGATGTGGATACCAACCCGGTTATTGAGATCTTGGGCCGCCGCCTGCGGTTGGCGATCATCGGAGGGGGACCAGGGAGTTTCATCGGCGCCATGCACCGCACCGCGGCTCGCCTTGACGACCGATATGAGCTGGTTGCCGGATCGCTGTCCTCGGATCCCGAACGCTCGAAGGCAGCGGGGGTCGCGATCGGGTTGACGCCGGAACGCGCTTATGGCGGAGGCGTGGAGCTACTGGAGAAAGAGGCGGACCGAGAAGACGGCGCCGATGTTGTCGCGATCATGACTCCGAACGACACCCACCACGAATATGCCACGGCTGCACTAGAGCTCGGCTTTGACGTGATCTCCGACAAGCCGATGACCAACACGCTGGACGAGGCGATCGACCTCCTCGAGCAGGTACGCGCTTCGGGCCTCATCTATTGCTTGACGCACAACTACACGGGCTACCCGTTGGTCCGACAGGCTCGAGCAATGGTGGAGGACGGACAATTGGGCGAGATTCGTCTCGTCCAGGTCGAGTACGTGCAAGGCGGCAAAGCCGACGAGAACGATCCGAAACCCGAAGAGGGGATCCCCTGGAGGTACGACCCGGTGCGGGGAGGACCATCGTTGGTGATGGGCGACATCGGAACTCATGCCCACAACCTTTTGTGCTTCATTTCGGGTCTCCAAGTGTCCGAAGTTGCCGCCGAAGTCGGCACGATCGCGCCCAACCGTTTGGTTCACGATTACGCGGGGGCGTTGCTGCGGATGACGAACGGAGCACGAGGCAGCTTCTGGGTGACGCAAGCTGCTGCCGGCGTGGAGAACTGTCTCCGAATCCGCGTTTCCGGAACCAAGGGAACTGTGGAGTGGATGCAAGAGGTGCCGCAGCT
>CAXMPS010000043.1:0-1367 GCA_964194995.1 uncultured Gammaproteobacteria bacterium
CAGAACTACATGATCCCCCTCCAGATCGGCGCTCGCGATGTTGCCTTCCCCAGGCTCAACGCCTTCTCGTATTGGCTTTTCCTGTTCAGCGTTGTGATGCTGACGTCGTCGTTCTTCATCGGCGGTTCCCCGGACGGAGCCTGGACCGGGTACGCCAACCTCTCGACCGAGGTCACCGAGTTCGTGCGGATGGACTACTACGCCATCGGTCTCCAGCTGCTCGGGATCGCCTCTATCGGGTCGTCGGCGAACTTCATCGCCACCATCTTCACCATGCGCGCCCCTGGGATGACCATGATGCGGATGCCGGTGTTCACATGGATGAGCGTCGTCACCTCGTTCTTGCTCATCCTCAGCATGCCCGTAATCGGCGTGGGACTGTGGCAAATGTTCTTCGACCGCAACTTCGGGACGCTGTTCTACGAGGCGCAGGCAGGTGGTGATCCGCTGCTCTGGCAGCACCTGTTCTGGGTCTTCGGCCACCCCGAGGTATACGTGCTCGTCCTGCCAGCAATGGGCATCGTCTCCGAGACCCTCCCAACCTTCTCTCGAAAGCCGCTATTCGGATACGCCTTCGTGGTGTTCTCCGGCATCGCCATCGGGTTCCTCGGCTTCGGGGTGTGGGCACACCACATGTTCACCGCCGGCTTGAGCCCGATCGCCGAAGCCGGATTTGGCGTAGTGACGATGCTGATCGCGGTGCCGACGGGAGTGAAGATCTTCAACTGGATTGCCACCATGTGGGGTGGGAAGCTGACGTTGAATACGTCGATGCTGTTCTCGATCGGATTCATCGCCATGTTCATCATTGGTGGTCTTTCCGGGGTGACTCACGCCGTCATTCCTGCAGACACCCAGCAGCATGACAGCTACTACGTCGTCGCCCACTTCCATTACGTGCTGGTGGGAGGAGCCGCCTTCGGATTCATCGCCGGCGTGTACTACTGGCTGCCGAAGTGGACGGGGAAGATGCTCAGCGAGACGCTGGGAAAGTGGCACTTCTGGCTGATGTTCCTCGGGTTCAACCTCACATTCGGGCCGATGCACATCCTCGGCCTCGACGGAATGCCGCGGCGCACCTACCGATACCCGGAGGGTCTCGGGTGGGAGTTCTGGAACGGCATGGCCACGATCGGCTCCTTCATCATCGGCGTGTCGATGCTCGTGTTCGTCTGGAACGTGATCAACACCCGCCGCAAGGGGCTTCCCGCCGGAAACGATCCGTGGGACGCGAGGACCGTCGAGTGGATGACCACATCACCGCCCCCCATCCACAACTTCGATCGGGTGCCTGTCGTTCGCCACCTCGACGAGTGGTGGCACCGCAAATACGGGGTCGACGAAGAAGGGCGAGCGGTACCGCTGCC
>CAXMPS010000044.1:0-1737 GCA_964194995.1 uncultured Gammaproteobacteria bacterium
GGATCTACCATCAGCTACGAAGGGACATTCGTCCACACCTCGAGTGTCGATCCTGACCTCGAGGAGGAGCTGGAGGGCTCGGCAACCGCGACCTGTTAGGCACCGTGCCGAGCCTCCGCGGGAGTCCCAGGTAGCGCATATGTGCCGATATGCGCTACCTCAACTGCGTGTTCGAGGGTGGTGAACCGACGCTTGATGTGTGCCGTCCGCTGCGGTCGGCGATGGGCTCAGAACCCGGCGCGCTCGAAGATTGCCTCGTAGACCTCATAGTTGCGAATACCGTAGAACACTGCGGCGATGTTCCCGTCTGCGTCAATGAGCATCGTGGTGGGTACACCCAAGACCACGGAAGTTTCGGCTGGTCCGTATTCGGAGAGGTCGTCCGGTTGTACCGCTGGGAAGGTGTAGCCCTCGGTTTGGATGAGCGCTGCTGCGTTTTGGGGGTCGTGCTCGTATTCGGGGTGGAGGACGGTGATGAAGCTGATCCGCTCGCCGAATTCGTCAATCGCTCGTTGGAGGAGCGGTAAATGCTCAACGCATGGAGGGCACTCCGATCCTCCAAAGAACACGACGGCTGGTTTGCCTGACAAGTCGTCAAGGGTGAAGGGTTGACCGCTGAGCAGTTCGCCTGTCAGTGGCGGTGCTGGGCTTCCGACAAGTGGGTGCATGAAGCCAGCTCCTGGGAGTTCCTGCTCAGCCGGAATGCGCTCAGGCAGGGTCTCGGCGATGGCAGCCCATTCCTCGCCGTTGGGATCTGACCATCCTTGCGGTGTGACGATGGCGAACCGGTCGGCCGGTACCGGGCTGTAGTCAAGGGTGAGAAATTCGAAGGAGTGGACCTCGACGCCTTCTTCCCATTCTTGATTACCGACGAACTCCTCCTCGTTGCCGGGGCCGAACAGGGGAAACTCGGTGCCTCGTAACACGATCCCAGTCGCAGCGTCGAGCCACACCTCCCATTCGTCTCCTATCCGTGTGCAGCGAACATGGATCGCCCCGCGGTCTGCGATCGTCTCCGGGTCGAGCAGCGTGTATTCCGCGGCGAGCAGGTTGAACTCATCGAGGCCGCACCGCTCTGGCCATTCACCCGTCGCCCAAGTGAGCTGTCCGAGCCCCATCATCTCATGGCCCATCGGCTGAGTAAGGGGTCTGTACATCGTTCGGTTCCGGGGCGAGAACTGCGCCGCGTCGAACCGCCCATCCCACATGTGATAGGTACCGACTGAGAACTCGTCTGAGGTCGCCTCGATAACCTCCCACCGGAACCCACCGTCGATGCCCTCGTACTCGATACTCACCACCATGTCGCCAGCGGTCGTCTCCACAGAGGCCGTGGCGCGGAACGGGGGCACGTCGCTCAGAGCAAACCCGCGGAGCCCTTCCAAATCAGACGCCAGGGTCGTGGTGGTTCGTGGAGGCTCCGTGACGACCGGCGCCCGCGCCGGGCCCACCCGCAACAGCCAGGCCACCCCTCCCACCAAGACCAAGACCATGACTGCCGCCGCCACCGCCACCACCCAGCCCCGGCGTCTCGGTGGCGGAACAGGCGCGAGCGCGGCTTCAGGCTCCACAATATTGTCCGCCGAAATGGTGGGAAGCACCGTGTCGAGATACGACAGGTAGGTGCGAAGGTCCCTCTCCAACTCAACGCTCATGTCTCCACTCCGATCGCCTGGCGCAGCTTGGACATCCCCCGCTTCACATGCTGTTGCACGGTCGAGACCGACACCCCCAACA
>CAXMPS010000045.1:0-5580 GCA_964194995.1 uncultured Gammaproteobacteria bacterium
ATACGAAGACCACGTCGCTCGCCGGGCCGACATCCACAGATCTGGCAACCAGGTTTGCTTCGAGCCCTCGAGCCTTCGACGGAGTGCGGTTCCAGACAGTGAGGTCGTACCCGCTCTTTAGAAGGTTCTCGGCCATGCCCCGCCCCATGATGCCCAATCCGATGAACCCCAGTCGTGTCATGAGCGGACCCTAGGCATTACCAGAAGACTCATGGGAGCTCACCCGCCCCGGGTGCCATGGAATCCGCAGCGTCACGCAGCAGACTCCGGTGTGCTAAACCCGTGGCCATGCCCCACGACCGTTTGGATGCAGCGCTTTTGGCGCAGGTCGACGACCTGAACAAGGCCGGTACGGCGAAAGGATCCGAGTCGGTGATCATCGACATCGTGGCCCCGTCCGGGGCGTCGGGGCCACGCTATCGGCTGGCCGGTGCCGACGGCGCCTTCCTGAGGATGAACTCCAACAGCTACCTGGGGCTCTCGCGACATCCGGCCGTGGTCGAAGCCGAAGAGTCCGCCACCCGCAGGTTTGGCGCGGGCCCCGGAGGGGTGCGTTTCATCTCCGGGAGCTACCAGGCGCACATCGACCTTGAGGAGCGACTCGCCCGTTTTCATGCGAGGGAGGCTTCGATGATCTTTTCGTCCGCCTACGCCGCGGTTGTATCCACTCTCACTTCGCTGATCGACTCCGACACGGTCGTCCTCAGTGACCAGCTCAACCACAACTGCATCATCAACGCACTGCGGTTGTCTCGACCCGCCGCGCGCGAGGTCTATGCGCACCTCGGTTTTGATGCTCTGGGGTCGGCGTTGGGGCGACTGGTAGGGGAGGGTCGGCAGGCGATGATTGTGACCGATGGGGTCTTTTCGATGCGTGGAGATCACGTCGACCTGTCCCGCCTCCAGGAGGTCGCTCGAGACCATGACCCCTCGTACTCGGAGAATGTCGTGGTCGTTGTGGATGATTCGCACGGAGTCGGCGCGCTGGGCAACACCGGGCGTGGCACCGAGGAAGTCGCCGGTTCGGGCCCAAGCGACGTGCTCATCGGCACTCTCGGGAAGGCTTTTGGTGTGAACGGTGGATATGTGGCCGGATCCAGAGCTCTGGTGAGCTTCTTACGAGAGAAGGCACCGATGTACATCTACTCCAACCCCATCACGGTCGGTGACGCGGCTGCGGCCAACATGGCTGTCTCCATAGTGGATTCGGCTGAGGGCCTCGAGATGCTCTCGCATCTACGCGACATGACGAGAAAGTTCGAGCAGGGTCTCGTCGATCTGGGATTCGAAACGATCCCCGGACCGCATCCCGTGGTCCCTCTGATGGTGCGGGACACTGCACGGACCACCGCGCTTGTCGCCCATCTTCGGGACAACGAGATCCTGGCCACCGGGCTCAACTACCCGGTGGTGCCCAAGGGTGACGAAGAGATCCGATTCCAGGTGAATGCCGACCACACCACCGGCGATATTGACTTGGTGCTCGACGCTCTCGCGTCCTTCGGCTAGCAGTCTGCTGATTGCCATTGAATGGCATTCCTTGTTCTACTCCTCGGCGACCACCACCAGGACGAGGTCAGCCTCGACCTGATCATCGACGTGACAGTTGATCTCGGTGATCCGGCCGGCAAGCGGAGCCTTGATCGCGTGCTCCATCTTCATCGCCTCCAGGACGAGGAGCACCTGTCCGGCCTTGACCATGTCGCCCTCCATCACATCCACTCTGAGGACCTTGCCCGGCATAGGTGCGTGGAGTGATCCGGCAGCCTCGTCTGTTGAAGCCGTCGGAAATCGTGATTGGAGGTCGAGCCGTGTGGAGCCAAGGTCGGAGTCGACGAACCGGATCTGTCCGTAACGAGCCACCTCGAAGTGATAGTGGATCTCGTCGACCGTGAACTTCACTTCATGAGGGGAACATGAGATCAGATCAAAGTCCTGCTGTTCATCTATGGCGGTCGAGTCCTCCGACATGGTGTATCTGATGTCGTGGTCGCCTTGGGGACCCGTGTAGATCGAGCGCTGAGGTTGGCTCTCGGAGTTGCGCCAACCCGACGGGATGGTGCCCAATACGTTCGATAGCCGTCGCCGATCTGCCTGATCGGCCAAAGCAGCGGCGATTGCGGCAAGCCGCTCCTCTTGCACGCTGAGGAGCGGAGCGGCGAGCTCTCTGATGTCGTGCCGATCGAGGAAGTGAGTATCGGTCTCACCATCCGCGAACTGCTCGCTTTCCAGGACGCGGACGAGTAGGTCGCGGTTGGTCTTCGGTCCGTGGATGTGTGCCCCTCGAAGAGCAGTGGCGAGGCGGCCGATAGCCTCCTGGCGCGTCGATCCACTGGCGATGACCTTGGCGAGCATCGGGTCGTAGTGGACCGACACCTCCGAGCCGTTCTCTAGGCCGGAGTCGACCCGTAGCCCGTCCATCTGGTCGCTGAAAGCGAAGCGGTGCATTGTCCCGGTGTCAGGTAGAAACTCGTTCAGGGGATCTTCGGCATAGAGCCGGGCCTCGATCGAATGGCCGCGGAGGCTAGGGCTTAATGCCTCTGAAGGGAGGGGAGACCCTTGGGCTACCTCGATCTGGAGGCGGACAAGGTCGAGGCCGGTGACCATCTCGGTGACGGGGTGCTCGACCTGGAGCCGGGTATTCATCTCCAAGAAGAAGAAGCTGCCATCTTGAAACAGGAATTCGACTGTCCCGGCGCCGACGTAGTCGACGGCCTTGGCCGCGACAAGCGCGGCCTTGCCCATCTCCTTCCGGGAGCGGTCGTCGAGGGCGACGGAGGGCGACTCCTCGATGATCTTCTGGTGTCTGCGTTGGATTGAGCACTCGCGCTCGAAAAGGGAGACGACTTTGCCGTGAGCATCGGCAAACACTTGGATCTCGATATGTCGGGCGGCCTGGAGGTACTTCTCCAAGAAGACGGTGTCATCACCGAATGCGCCGGCTGCCTCTCTCTTGGCGGCTTCGATGGCGCTCAGAAGGTCGTCCGTATCCTTCACGATCCGCATCCCCTTGCCGCCTCCGCCGGCTGAGGCCTTCACCAGGATGGGGTAGCCGATCGACATGGCTGCACTTTCCCTGGCCGAGAGCTCCGCCAGTTCGATGCTGGGGAGCGTCGGCACATCGGCTTCGCTCATGAGCTTCTTGGATGCGATCTTGGACCCCATCACCTCGATTGCATCGGGTGGAGGGCCGATCCAGGTGAGCCCCGCCTCAACAACCGTCCGAGCAAAATCGGCGTTCTCGGATAGGAACCCGTAGCCGGGATGAATCGCGTCAGCCTCCGTTGCAAGGGCGGCATCGATCACGACCTTTGCATTCAAGTACGTCTCGCCTGGGGTCGCTCCGGGCAATCGGACCGCCTCGTCGGCCTCGAGGGCATGTGGTTCGCCAACGTCCGGATCGGAATAGACGGCGACTGTGGCAATCTCCATCTCTCGACATGTTCGGAACACCCGTCTAGCTATCTCACCGCGGTTCGCCACGAGGACCTTGCTGATAGCCATTGGGGCGGCAGGCTACCGACCTCCTACCCAGTACGTCCTTGGTCCGTTTGCCTGCGGACTCGCTTCCAGAACGGGCTGGGGATCGGCTACATCCTGAATACGCCGAAGCGGTCGGTGCCTTCAACCGGACCGGAGTGGGCGGCGGAGAGGGCTATACCCAGGACATGGCGGGTGTCGCGGGGGTCAATCAGTCCGTCGTCTCTGACCCGGGCCGTTGAGAAATAGGCCTGTTCTTCCTCTTCTATCTGAGCCTCGATCGCCGTCCGTTTGGCTTCGTCAGCTTTCTCATCGAACTCCTCGCCACGAGCCTCGGCACCCTGGCGGGCGATGATCGACATCACACCGGCAAGCTGCTTGGGACCCATCACGGCGACCTTGTGGGTGGGGTATCCGAAGACAAAGCGCGGATCGTACGACCGCCCGGACATCCCGTAGTTGCCCGCTCCGTAGGAGACTCCGGCCATCAGGGTGATGTGAGGCACTTCTGAGTTGGCCACGGCATTGACCATCTTGGCCCCGTCTTTGATTATCCCCCGCTGCTCGTAGTCCTTGCCGACCATGTATCCGGTTGTGTTGTGGATGAAGATGATCGGAGTGTCGTACCGGTTGCACAACTGGATGAATTCGGTCGTCTTATGAGCTTCCTCGGAGAAGATAACGCCCTGCTGATTGGCCACGACTCCGATCTGGAACCCGTGGATCGACGCCCAGCCCGTGAGAATCGATCTCCCATAAACCGCCTTGTATTCCTCGAACCGTGAGCCATCGACGGTTCGGCCGAGGATCTCCCGCATATCGAACGGCACCCGGAGGTCGGCAGGGATCACTCCTAAGAGGTCGTCAACGTCGTGGACCGGCTCATCGGGCTCCTTGGTCGGGCCATAACCCTGTTTTCGCCAGTTGAAGTGCGACACGATGTCGCGGCCCCTCCGAATGGCCTCCTGCTCGTCCTGTGCGAAGTAGTCGGAGAGCCCGGATACTTTCGAATGCATCTCGGCGCCACCGAGTTCCTCGTCGGTCGACTCCTCGCCGGTGGCCATCTTCACCAGCGGTGGACCACCCAGAAAGACTTTGGCGCGTTCCTTGACCATCACGGCGTAATCGCACAGGGCGGGGAAGTAGGCGCCACCTGCGGTGGAGCTGCCGAAAACGATTGCGACGGTGGGGATTCCCATTTTGGAGAGCTGGGTGAGGTTGCGAAACCACTTTCCTCCCACGATGAAAACCTCGGCTTGATCAGGGAGGTCGGCTCCTCCCGATTCGACCAGATTGATCAGGGGAAGCCGGTTCTCCCGCGCGATGTCCATTATCCGGAGGGTCTTCGCCACCGAGTATCGGTTCATCGAACCCGCCTGGCTCGTCGGATCGTGAGCGAGGATTGCGCACTCGACTCCCTCGACCACCCCGATCCCTGTGACGACATTGGCGCCGAGCCTCTTGTCGGTGCCCCACGCCGCCAGCGTCGACAGCTCGAGGAACGGCGAGTCCTGGTCGACCAGCAATTCGATGCGCTCCCGCACTAGGAGCTTGCCGCGGTCCCGGTGACGCTGGATGTACTTCTCGCCGCCTCCCTGCCGCGCCTGCTCCATCAGCGTCTCAAACTCGGCCAGCTTGGCTTCCATCGTGGCCCGGTTCTCCTGGTATTCCTCTGACCGCGGGTCGATCTTGGTGCCTAGGACCTCCATCGGGCGAGATTAGTGGCGACCTGCTTGGCTAGTGCCCTGTCCGGTAACGTTGGTGATGTTGAAGGCGAGGCAGGGGCGTCTCTGGCAAGAACGCAGGACGAAGGCGCACTGGCCGTGCGTCTAGGACGAGGACACAGCCAGAGGCGTCACTGGACGCCCTGAACGCGGCAAACGTTGCTGGTCGGGGCACTTGGGCCAACATTGAGGAGTGTGTAGTGCAGGCTTCGGATCTCGAACCCTTGGTCGGCACCGAGATCGGTGTCTCCGACTGGCTGGAGATGACTCAGGATCGGATCGATGCTTTCGCCGACGCGACGGATGACCACCAATGGATTCACGTCGATATTGAGAAGGCCGCGGCCGGGCCGTTTGGCGGGACAATCGCCCATGG
>CAXMPS010000046.1:0-2624 GCA_964194995.1 uncultured Gammaproteobacteria bacterium
TCCGGTGACCCCGCTCACCATGTGCATGACATGGCTGTATCGCTCGATGATCCGATACGGTTCGACCTTTATCGAGCCGGCCACCGCGGTGCGACCGAGGTCGTTTCGCGCCAGGTCGACAAGCATCACGTGCTCGGCCGCTTCCTTGGCGTCGGCGAGGAGCTGGTGTTCCAACAGAAGATCGTGATCGTCGTCCTCCCCTCTCGGCTTGGTCCCGGCGATCGGCCGCAGTTCGGCCGCATGACCGCTGAGGCGGGCTAGCGCTTCCGGGGAAGAACCTACGACCTGGAAGTCGCCGAAGTCGAGGTAGTACATGTATGGGGAGGGGTTGAGAAGCCGCAGCGCCCGATATGTCGCGAAAGGATGGATGTCAGTTTCCCCCGAGAACCTGATCGAGAGCACTAGCTGGTACACGTCGCCGGCAGTGATGTGGCCCTTTATTCGCTCAACGGCATCGACGAACTCGTGTTTCGACATGCTCGGGCTGCTTGCTCCGTGCTCACCCGATCCGTTCCCAGCCGGGATCGAGCCGCGCAGCATCGCAATGACCTCGCGTCGCAGGCTGGCGCGCTCGGATTCTGACCCTGAATGAAGGAGAGCGATACGCCTCGTCAGGTGATCGAAGACCAGGATCGACTCGGTAGCCATGTAGGAGCCGTGGGAGACCGGGGGTGAATGAGGCGATGGCGGTAGGGAGTAGAGGCGGCGCACCAAGTCGAAGCCAGACGCCCCGACCAACCCTCCCGAGAAGGTCTGGTCTCCTATCGCCGGCACACATCGAGGGGCAAGACCCAGAGCCGTTCTCAACCCGGTGAGCAACTCGGTCGACACCATCGAGCCGTCGACGTAGACGCCGTCGGGTTTCACCGAAACCTCGAGGGTCTCGCCGAAACCAATGAAGCTGTAGCGCCCCTGGTGGCCCGCTTCAACGCTTTCCAACAGGTATCGCGGACGGATCGGCGCAAGCCGAAGATAGGCGGAAACCGGGGTGTGCAGGTCGGCTGGTATGTCGAATGGTGGTTGCATGTCGTCCTCTGTCCTGCGGGATCTGAGGAGGGCCTGCTGCATCAGAAAACCCACCTCACGATCTCGAGGTGGGCTGGTTTTGTCTGTGGTTGGTCAGAGCCTTTTACCGCACCTCTATGGGAACGGCCACCACCACTGACTGGTCGAGTTGGTGTTTGTCTGGCTCATTGAGTGTGAAGTTGTACTAGCAAGAAGGCGCGGGGTCAACCCACCGGGCTCACCTCCGATCCGTTCTGGGCGGATTCTTTCTGACGTGCCCAGAAGAAATCCGCCCAGAAGCTACTTTGGTTCGACATGAAGGATCGGACCGTACGACGGGCCTCCCAATTCCACCGATCGCTCTATCAGTTGACCGGTGGTCTACTGGGAACACGCCTCGTCAACAACGACATGTTGCTGCTCACCACCATCGGGGCTCGAACCGGTAAACGCCATATCGTCCCACTCCTCTATCTGAGCGAGGAAGGTCGGTATGTCGTCATCGCTTCCTACGGCGGTCGTCCCCAACACCCCGACTGGTACACGAACCTCGTCGCCGACCCTGAGGTGGTCGTTCAGATCGGCGGGCGGCGTTTCGCTGCGACTGCCCGAACGGCTGATCCCGTTGAACGGGCCGCGCTCTGGCCCCGGATCGTGGATGCCTACCGGGGCTACGCGGAATACCAGGCGCGCACTGATCGTGAGGTACCGGTCGTCTATCTGGATCCGGTCAACCCCGAGACACCATCAGGCGAACGCCGGGATCACCTCTCGGGCGAAGAGCTCTAGACCGGAGGTGTCATAGGCCGCATCGGCGAAGTTGACGATGGCATACGACATCCCCGCCTTCTCCCACTCCCGTAGGTCCTCAACGATCTTCTCGGGTGTGCCCGAAGGACCCCGGTAGAAACCCGTCTGAACCTCGGCCCTCTCCTCAGAGACGTATCGCATCAGTCGGTCTTTGAGCTCCTCCACCTTCTTGTCTGCTTCTGACTGAGTCTCGGCGCAAAGAATGTTGAAGTTGCTTGACCTGACGATTACGTCGTAGTCAGAGCCCACGTTCTCGCAATGCCCCTTGAGTACTTCGGACTTGTGGACGAACTCCTCCACGCTCGACGCAAAGTTGGTGTATTGGGCGTGGCGAGCCGCAATGTTCAGCGTCAGTTGCTCGCCGCCTCCGGCGACCCAGATCGGGATATGCGGCTCTTGGAGGGGCTTCGGTTGGCAGATCGCCCCGTTGAGGTTGTAGTACCGGCCGTCATAGTCCACAACGTCCTCGGTCCACATCGCCTTCATGATCTCGACGCCCTCACGCAGCATCCCGATCCGCTCGGAGGGTTTGAGAAAGGGGTACCCGTAGCCGTCGTGCTCGTGGTCGTACCAGCCGGCCCCGATGCCCATCTCCAACCTGCCGCCCGAGATGACGTCGATCGATGCCGCCACCTTGGCCAAATAGGAGGGCGGGCGATAGGTGTTGCAGGTGCACATCTGACCCAATCGAACAGTTTCGGTGACCGCCGCCAAAGCGGCCATGAGGGTCCAAGCCTCGTAGGTGACTTCTTGGGTCGGCTCGGGCACCGTGTGGAAATGGTCGTAGACCCACAACGAGTCGTAGCCCG
>CAXMPS010000047.1:0-2652 GCA_964194995.1 uncultured Gammaproteobacteria bacterium
GGTGACAAGGTCCTGGCGACACGCAACCCGGATATTCGAGAAACCATCCTTGAGCAGGGGTCTTATAAGTGGAGCTGAGGGGATTCGAACCCCTGACCCCTTGACTGCCAGTCAAGTGCTCTGCCGAGCTGAGCTACAGCCCCATATTGGGAAACAGCATTTTATTCGGCCGGACTGCCGAACCTAAACCGGACTAGCCGTCGGCAACTGCGGGCTCCGACCATTCGATCCGCTCTGCGTCGGCCCAGAGACGCTCCAACCCGTAAAACTCTCTCGAACCACCCTGGAACAAGTGAACGATGATGTCACCAAAGTCGAGGAGGATCCATTCGGCTTCATTGCGCCCTTCACTGCGCAACGGTCTCAAGCCTGCGATCTCCTCGAGCCCCTCTTCCACACGGTCGGACAGCGATTGGACATGGGGCCTGGATGTTCCGGTAGCGATCACGAACACGTCGGAGAGGACGAACAGCCCACCGACATCAAGCAGAATGATGTCGGTTCCCTTCTGGGCGAAGATGGCGTGGGCGGCCACCCGGGCCAGATCAGCGCTTGTCTCTACGGCGATTCCTCCATGTCGATAGGACCCCCCACCCTATCGGTTCACAGGGACATCCGCATAGAGACCGTTGCTCTCAATGTATGCGGCTACCTGTCGAGCCACCAGATGATCGAACGGAAGGTTCATTCGAACCAACTCTCGAATGGTGGTCGAGCTGATGTCGACCGGTTCCATCTCGATGAGCACTGCTTCAGGAACGGCCCTCACGACAGACTCGAGATCCACTCCCTCCCTTGGCACGACGACCACCGTCGCCCGGTTCAGTACATCGTGGGCGCGATGCCAACTCAGTATCCC
Source organism: uncultured Gammaproteobacteria bacterium (assembly GCA_964194995.1). Taxonomy (GTDB): domain Bacteria; phylum Actinomycetota; class Acidimicrobiia; order Spongiisociales; family ZC4RG35; genus JACZUI01. The sequence goes on from CAXMPS010000047.1 coordinate 860, forward strand.
AACGGCGGCATCGGCACCAACGATCAGGAACAACTCCTCAGATGAGTCAAATGACTCGAGTGTGTCAGCCGTGTGTGTGGGACCGCGACGATCGATTTCCCGAGTATCAACGTCCAATCCAGCGACCCCTTCCAACGCCAGTCGGGTCATCTCCAGGCGGTGGGACGCGGGGCTTACTTCACGATCGGTCTTCTGCCACGGGTCGCCTGCCGGCATGAACAGCATCCGGTCGAGGGCGACCTGCGATCGAATGGCCACCGCTGCCCCCACATGACCGCGATGGATCGGGTCGAACGTTCCTCCAAAGATGCCGGTTCGCACGCCGCCGAGGATAGGGCTGTGGTGGCGTGACCAACCTGAGGGCCCTCGTGATGTCGGTACTTCGGCATTCCATGTGCCCGGCCGGGTCGACATATTTGTCGTCGATCCGCACCGAGAGATGCACTCCGCCCCTGCCGTGCGCCGTTCCCGCCGTGCCAAGTGGAGCGCCCCGAGCAAGCCAAACGCCCGTGATCGTCGAGATCTCCTGGAGATATGAAACTGACACCTTGTATCCAGCGACCGGCTGGATAGTCACGCTGTTCATCCCGGCCACCGATCCTGCAAAACTGACCCGCCCCGAGACGGGAGCGAACACCGGCTCACCGGGTTCGGCCGCGTAATCGACACCCCAATGTCCCGCGTATTGGCCATTCGGGGAGTACGCCGAAATAATCGGTCCGCTCACCGGACTGGATAGGCATATCGCCGTCAGGGCAACGGCGATCAGCATCTCTCCCCCATGCCTAGGAACCTACCGAGTGACAATTGTGATGCCCAGGGGTATGACCGCTAACTTCGCAGGCTGACGAAAGGACCCTAAAGACGACAACTCGCATTGGCCTGATGGGTTTCGGACGGATCGGCAGGAACGTGTTCCGTCTCCTCCACGAACGCGACGACCTCGACATAGTCGCGATAAGCGATATTGCAGATCCCGAGGCCCTCACCCATCTCCTCAAATACGACTCGCTTTACGGTCGTTTCCCCGGTGAGGTGTCGTACGCCGACGGGATCCTCTCCTACGACACCAAGGGAGTCGTCTTCAGCGCTGCCCGCGAGCCCGGCGACACCGACTGGGGAGCAGTAGATGTCGAGATCGTCTTGGAGACGACGAGCCGATATCGATCTAAAGACATCCTCCAAAGGCACCTCGCCTCTGGGGCGAAGAAGACCATTCTCACCTCAAGTCCGGAGACACCCGGAGAAATACCACTCCTACTGCGCGGGGTGAACGATGAGATCCTGACCGCGGAGACCGACATCGTGGCGCTCGGCTCCAACACCTCAAACGCAATCGCCCCGGTGCTGGAAGTGATTGATCAGAAATTCGGGCTCCGACGGGCCTATATGACAACGGTAAAGGCCCTGTCCAACTCGGGCCGTCTTGCCGACGTGCCCTCGGGATCGCCTCGCACGAGTCGGGCCGCCGGAGAGAACATCATCCCCGCCGAGACCAACTCAACCGAGATCATCACTCAGGCCCTCCCCTCGCTGGTCGGCAAGCTGTCGGTGGTGGCGCTCAACGTCCCGGTCGTCGATGGTTCTACAGTCGACATGGTGGCCCAGACCGAATCGGACACCAGCGCCAAAGAGTTGAACCAGGCCGTGTCGACGGCAATAGAACTCCGCTACTCGGACGTCATGGAATACGTCTCCGATCCGATTGTTTCGTCGGACGTGCGGCTCAACTCACACTCCGGGATCTACGACAGCCTGGCGACAATGGTTACCGGCGGAAATCTGGTGAAGAC
>CAXMPS010000048.1:0-1239 GCA_964194995.1 uncultured Gammaproteobacteria bacterium
CTGTATGGAACGTTCTTCGCCACCGCGGGCGACCTCGACCTGAGCGAGCCGATCGTCTTGGTGATTCTCGGCGCCCCTCTTTGGGCATATCGCTGGCTGCGACCGTGGGCCGCCGAGGCAGCCGTGCCCCGAAAAACATGGCTGGTGGCCACCTCAACGATCTCTTTGTCCACCGCCATCGGGTCGGTGATGGCGCTCGCCGTTGTCGTCATCACTTTCATTCTCGGAGATATCGATTCTGCGGCTGAGCACTTCGAGTTGGTCCCGGGTGCACTGGCCGTCCTAGGCGTAGCTCTGGGCATCTGGCGACATCACCGACAGCGGATCGGTGCGGAGCGTGACAACACCCTTCGCACCTACGAGTACATCATGGCCGCACTGGGCCTTGCATTTGCCGTTGGCGGGGTGACCGCCCTTGTCACCGTGGCGTTTGGAGACGAGGCGCTGGTTGGCGACAGCCGACCAGAGGTGGTTCTCAGCCTGGCGATCCTCACGCTCACAGCCGTGGCGGTGTGGCTGTGGTTCTGGAACAAGTGCCAGAGTTCCGACCGCGCCGCAGAGTCAGTCTCCCTACCACGCCGAATCTATCTGCTCGGCATGGCCATTGTCGCCGGGCTCGCTGCCGCCCAGGCCCTTATCGCCACACTCGTCGTGCTGTTCCAGTTCGCCTTCGGCCTCGACCCGAGCCAAGGGACTCTGGTCACGGAGGGCGCGCTGGCAGTGTTCGCCACCTTGACCACAGTGCATCTACTGAGAGTCAACAGGAACGACCGGGCGCTGATCGAAACGTCCGACGCGATTTTGCCATTCACGGTGACAATCGTCTGCTCTCACCCTGGCAAGCTTGCCGCCCTTTTCCCGAAGGAGGCCACAACCCGGGTCATTTACCGAGCCGACGAAGCAGCAATCGTGACCGAGGAGATGGCAGAAGCGATCGTGGCCGCCGTCGCTACGGATTCCTCGATCGTGTGGGTGAGCGATACCGGTTTCGAGGTGGCACCGGCGCGCGACTCTTAGAAGCCCGCTTGAATGACCAGTTGTGAAATCGCTAGCCGAGCGCTATTTGACGATGCGTGGATGGGAGTTCACAGGTCAGGTACCTGACATCCCCAAGCTCATCGCCCTGGGAGTCCCGCACACGAGCAACTGGGACTTCGTGGTATTTCTCGCCATCCTTCATCACTTCAAGATCAAGATGAGTTTCATCGGGAAGCACACGCTCTTCCGTTGGCCGTTTGG
>CAXMPS010000049.1:0-2059 GCA_964194995.1 uncultured Gammaproteobacteria bacterium
GGAGCTAAGGGCCCGATAACCTCGAGCCGTTTCGCGGCGACGTCTCTGACGGGCCGACTTGGTCTTGCGTCGTAGAAAGCCCATCGCCTCCAGCCCGCTCAGATCAGTTGACGATACCGATGGTACGAGGTCAGGCCACTCGCCGCCGTCTAGCCCGCCTGCCCGACCCGGTGACGGAAGCTGGTTTGGAACACGCAACTACCCAGCGACGCCTCAGCAGGATCTCATCTGTCTCGTTGACATAAGATCTGTTATCGGCGCTAATCCGCGCGATCGGTTGACTGAACAAGGCCGATTGAGCGAGCTTCAACCGCGGCCACCGTCCATGGGATCAACTCGGGCGCTGTAGCTAGAACTGGCGACGCCAGCGAGGCGTTTTGCTGATCCGACAATTGGGTCGGAAGGCGGCTTGTCGGTGATCCCTTTACTTGGCTGGCTTGTATCGGAATTCGGCCTTGAGTTGGCCGTGGTCGGAGACAACGAGCTTGCGGGCCGCCGACTGTTGGTCTTCGAGGTGGTCGTTGAAGAGCCGGGCTTCTTTGAAAGCCCACTCCCGTTTCCTGCTGTGGTCGTAGAAGTGCTGGGAGACCAAGATGTGGTCGAGGCTGTCTCGGAACCCTTCGTGGATGTAGGTGTAATAGACGTCGCGAAGGCTTCGAAGCTCTTGGAGCGTGGCGATGGAGTACAAGCCCCATTTGGAGCTGGACCCCACCTGGCTGGTCGGGTCAAGGCGATAGCGGGCACCCGCGCCCAACATGTCAGTGGTAACGGCGAATTGGGAGTCGTTCAGGTCACCGACGACCACCGCTCGTTCGTCAGCGGCGAGTGCGTTGGAGATGAGTACTCGAAGCGCGGCGGCTTCGGCGGCCCTGCGGATCTGGGAGATCGCTTCTCCCATGACGATCCGGTCGGGCGGGTTGGGCGACTGGTTTGATGCGAAGTCCGGGTCGGACGGCCGTTTCGACTTGAGATGCGCCACCATGACCACGATGTCTTTGGGCTGTTTGTTCCCTTCTTTGCCCGGCCGAAGCTTGACCCGCAGCACCTTGCGCCCAAACTTCTTAACGGTCAGCTTGATGTTCTGATCCTTCGAGTTCAGAGATACGTCTGCCGGGAAGTCGGCGATCCACATCGTGTGGGTTTTGGCGATGGGGGATCGGATGGCGAGCGCGTTGTTGATGGTGCCGGTATCGGTCGACGTGATGAGCTGGTAGCCCTGGTTGGCGAGCTGCGCTTGGGCGAAGACTTGCTGGAGGGCTTGAGCGTCCCAAAGTTCTTGGAAGCCGATGACGTCAGCGTCGATTTCTACGAGTTGGTTGGCGGTCCATTCGGATCGGCGTTTGAATTGCGCCGAGGTCAGCGGGGGTACGCCTGGGTAGGTTGCCGCCCCAGGGATTTGCAGGTTTTCCAGGTTGAATGTTGCGAAGCTGATGCTCATGGTTCTACCTCCACGGTTGGTGCCGACTACAGACCCATGGGTCCGTTCGAAGACAGTACCAAGGGGACTGTCTCGAGAATGCCACACAGGTCGCCAGATTTGAGACATTCGCGAGTCACGCTACGCGTTAACTGGAACCACTGGACACCCGGAGCATCACTCACACGAGAGGCGCTCAATATGTGCCGTTCCAGGACACTCCTTGATATGGTCGTTATGGCGCGTAACGGGTGATCTGTGTTGGGGTGTCACTCGTCGATCCTGGATTGGGCGATCGTCTCGTGTCAGTCTTGGGGCTCCCGTTCGATGCGGCGTTCATCGAGGCGGCCGCGGAACCGGTCGATGACACGACGCAGGCGGATGAGGCGTGGAAGTCGGTATCCGTCGGTAGCGATACGTTCGTCGCGGACGGTCGACGGGGCAACCAGTTCGCTGGGCTGGTACCGAAACAGGTCGTCCCAGCGGCGGTCGAGCAGTGCAAGGGACTCGGGGAGGGGCAGCGCCCGCATCGTGGGGTGGCCCTCGATCACTTCGAGTCGGCGCAGCTTGGCAATGGCGTCGGCGACCTCGAAGTCGATGTCGCCTTGGCCGGCGCCTCGCAGCCACGTCTCGACCTCGGCG
>CAXMPS010000050.1:0-1212 GCA_964194995.1 uncultured Gammaproteobacteria bacterium
ACCGCCTTCAACAGGAGATCGTGGGGGACGCTGTCGAAGAAGGCCCGGACGTCGAGATCGAGCACCCAGTCCTTATCCCAACAACGCTTGCGAGCCACGGCCAACGCGTCGTGGGCACTTCGCCCAGGCCGGTAGCCGTAACTGTCTCGATGGAAGATCGGCTCAAGCTTCTCTTCCAGCAGCATCGCTGCTGCAGTCTGAGCCACCCGGTCTGCCACATTCGGCACCCCGAGAACCCTGACCCCGGCCCCATAATCTTTCGGTATCTCCACCGCCCGCACCGATCCCGGGAAATAGCTCCCCGAAGACATCCGATTCCACAACTTGTAGAGGTTGTCCCTCTCATCGTCACCGAACCGGTCGATGCTCACGGCGTCCACGCCCGGCGCTCCGCCGTTCGCTCGGACCTTCTCCCACGCCTCGAACACGAGACGCTTTCGAATCTCAAACGACTTCAACTTCTGCTTCGGTCCATCTGTCGGTTCCTCCCCCGAAGGGTTGACCTCCAAACGACCGTGGACTACCCGGCCCCTTCGCTCCAACCCCATTACAGGGCCTTCATCGCTACTACGAGCCGGTCCGCCCCTGTGCCCCGCATCGGTACTCTCCCACTCGCAGTGTCAGCTGCTTGTGGTTCTCCCCCTCGCGACCAGCACAGCTGGCCATCGGTATCGGGGCGACAGGTTCTCCTGTTCCATGCCAGCGCCTGCGATGAGCTCACGCCACCTATACACCGGACACCATCGGGGCCACATACAGGCAGCTCCCCGACTGAGGGCCCACCGCGGCGAGCCTTTGTCCCGGATCCACCCACAGGTCCCGGTTTCGATGCCTTCGTTGTTTCGTTTCGATGCGTCAGCAGTGGTTCACACATGTTCGTCTTCTCATCGCACACCCGCCCCGCTGATAGCGAGACATCAACCGCAACGCTCACCACCCCGGCTCTTAACCGACGCAGCTTGCGGTGGTTTGGGATCTCCGCCTGCACGGCGACCCCGGAGGACCTACCTCCATCACTGGCACAGCACGGATCGTGCTGGCGATCTTCTACATCGTCATCACTTCCCTTCAGGACACACGTGGGTGCCCGAAACTCGGACGTGGGCGTTGACCAGCTCAAACGGCACCGTTGCATTGGCGGATCCGGTGAGGGCTCCTCTATCAGCGGTTGTGGTCGGAGTTGTCGGGGCTTTGGCGCGTCGGGTCTGAGTA
>CAXMPS010000051.1:0-1174 GCA_964194995.1 uncultured Gammaproteobacteria bacterium
CGATCCCGTCGCCACACTTCATCCACCGCACCTTGGGCGAGAGCCACCGAGGATGAGTTCTCGAAGACTCTCGAGTTCGGATCCAGGGGGGTCGGAATCAGGTCGATCTGAGCAAGAAGCACCTGATCCAGACGGAACTCCGGACCGTCGAGCACGACCCAATCGATCGCAAACGGCGCAAGGAGTTCCCCGGGCCGGAGCTCGGCCCCTGTTGCGATCCTCGTAAGGGAGGCGTCCAACGCTTGGTCCCCCGGAAATGGGTCAGGTAGCCAAACTTGATCATTAGTCATCGCTTCGCCGTCCACAACCCGATACCAGAATCCAGGTCCGGACCTGGCTTCACCCGGAATGTCAGGCCTGTCTGTGGACGCAATCAGAATCCGGCCCGGTCCTTTCGGTCCGGCGAGCGTCTCAGCGAAGCCAAGCTGTGAATTGAGGTCTCCGGGCGCAAGACCAAGACGTCCATCTCCGACGACACCGATTGAAAGGAGGAGAATGGCGAACGAGGCCGCAGCAGCCAATAGGTGACTTGGTCTCGTCGAGAGCCGGTCAAGGCCGGCGGCAACCACCAACGCAGCGCCGAAAGAGGCGAGGACCAGCAGACCCTCCTCCACGCCCGGGCCACCGTAGGGAACACTCAAGGCAGCCAGTCCGATCACCGAAAGCAATCCCCCGGTAACGCCGACTCGTCTGGTCACATCACTGAACAGCATCAGCGGTGCCACGGCTAAAGCGATCAGGACCGGCCACATCACGGCTACCGAAAGGCCAAGCCGACGAAACGGATCGAGCACCCAGCCAGGATCACCGAGCAGGAAAGGAGCGGCAACAACTAAGGCCGCCAAGGCAACCAGGCCGGGCACAACAAGCCCTCCTTTCCCACCAACGACCTTCCAGATAATGACGGTCAGCAGTGGAAGAACAACCAGGAGCGGAGAGAACGCAGCGATTGGAATTGCGAGAAGCAACGCCCAGCCAAGGCGCGTGTATGCACTACGACCTTCGTCATGGGGATGAGCGAACGCAGCTCGGACCGCCCATGGAGCGAATGCTGCGGCCGCCAATGCGAGCCAAGAACCCTTTCCAGTCAATACCGCCGTTCCGGGACCGGCTATCAAAACCAACCCCGCTAAATAGCGTCCAGGCCCACGCAGCCCGATGCGTCCGCCGAGAC